>CAYSBC010000033.1:0-1339 GCA_964429195.1 uncultured Eubacteriales bacterium
CGCCATTTATAAGCTTCAATATCTTTATTAATAACAAACTCTTGATTACCTGTTATTGTCTGTGATAAAGCTAAATCTTGAACTTTAGCCCATTTAGATCCATTAAAATATTCTATTTTTGCTTTATTGATGTTAAAGTTACTATTATTTCCTTGGTTTATTCTTATACCCTTAATTACTCTAGATATATTAAAATCATACCCAATAGAAGCATTATCTTTTAAACTATTCCCATTATAAGAAGATATCCAAAATGTACTATCATTATTATCAAAGGCATTAGCCTTAAGATAACTGCTATTATCTCCAGTACTAATAGGCCCTACTCCCCCTGTACAAACATCTTCACCTAATGCAAACTCAATCTTTCCATCATCTGTAACCGTCGCATTCGTTAATGTCCCCGCCTGAAAATCTTCCTTTGTTGTATGAATAATTTCTAAACTAGGCTCCCTATTGGTAACCAATATCATGGGTGTTGTATCAAATGTATCCGTTCCATTTGGTTTTAGCTGAAGTCTATCATCGATTAGCTCTGTCCTTGAATTGACCATTCTTGATAAATTCATAGCATGTACATCCGATTGGATGGATTTTAATGCATCATAATACCAGGTGGAATGATCATTGGTTCTTATTACAAGACTACGGGCCAGCATCTCATTACCGGTTAATGGTAATTCATCAATAGTGCTTAAATCCAAAACAACTTCATTCCAAATCCCACTTTCCAGATCTTGTCCTACTTTAAAGATACCGTCTTGATCCTTATCATTTAAAACCTTATCCCTATCTTCATTATCATTCTCCAGATAAAATTCTATCCATTTGGCTCCGAGTCCCGGCTTAATCCATAGCTTTATTTGACTGTAGTTTTGGATATTAAACATAGGCTTCCCACTATCCACTTTATCAAGGATGTATTCTCCGAAGCTTTCATCTGTAATATCCTTCATGACAACCTCTAAAGCGTATTCTCCTTCTACACAGTCCTGTGTCTGACCTACTTCTATGGCTCCGCTTGTAATCACTGCATTATTGTTTGTTTCAAAATCCGTAGTGTCCTCCATCATGAAATAAATTGGCAAATCTTGATCTGTATCACCTATAATTACAGCCGCAAAGCTATTCACAGGTAATAATAAAATCGTTAAAATCATACAAAGTGTGGTCGATAATTTTTTCATATGCTCATCCCTTTCCATTTCCTTTTTATATATAATATTGAAAAAATTATACTCTTCTGGAAATAAAAACTTTGTCAAATACTGTAGTATCTAATTTTTTTATTGGAATTTTATTAGAAACTTGATATTTTAAGTTTAAAAATCAGATTTTT
>CAYSBC010000033.1:1439-21803 GCA_964429195.1 uncultured Eubacteriales bacterium
AATAACAATATGCTATAATAGAATTTTAGAGGGAGGTTTTATCCATGACCTGGAAACGGGCGCGCAGCGATGAACAAAAGGAAATACGTCTGAACCAAATCATAGAAGCCACGATTGCGCTCTACGAGACAGTTCCCTATGACCAAATTACCCTTGCGGGCATTGCCAAGAAATTAGACTTTACCCGTGCTAATCTCTATAAATATGTGTCTTCCAAAGAGGACATCTTTATTAAAATCATTGAGAGGGACGGTAAAAGGTGGGTAGAAGAACTCATTGAAAGGTTTGAAGAGAAGTCCAATATTTCATTTGAAGAGTTTGCCATCCTATGGGCTGAAACGATGATGAATCACCAAAGGCTCATCGGCCTTTATTCCATACTTTATTCAGTCATTGAAAAAGGAGTAAGGCCTGAAAAGCTCGCTCCCTTTAAGATGAGCTTTATCCATGAATTTAAGATTGTCTATAGCATTATAGCCTTGCAGCTACCTTCACTGACCTACGAAGATATTGATGTATTCTTAAATATGCAGCTTTTTTTTGCCATGGGTTTATATCCTGCAACCATTGAGCATGAAAATCAAAAAGAGGCTATGGAAATACTCGATATCGAGTACAGGCCTCCTGATTTTATACAAATGTTTTCTCGTTTTGTGCTTTTTGCTATTAAAGGATTAGCTTCAGAATCGGAAAATGCTATTCCTTAATGATAACTTCATCCATGCCATCTATTTCTACGAAGTGGGCTTCAACAATCTCAGACTTGGCAGTAGGAACGTTTTTACCGATGAAATCCGGTCTGATAGGCAACTCTTTATGCCCTCTATCGACCAATACAGCCAGCAAGATGGCCTTGGGCCTACCTAAATCCATGATGGCGTCCATGGCAGCCCTGATGGTTCTTCCTGTATAAATAACATCATCAAAAAGAACAACGGTTTTCCCTGTTACATCGCAATCTAAAAGGGTTTTCTCGATTCTTTTCGTATCAATAACATCTAAATCATCCCGATAAGGGGTAATGTCTAGGCAATCCGTACCAATTTCGATTCCTTCAAACTCCTTTATCTTCGCCGCAATTCTTTCCGCTAAATAAATCCCCCTGGTTTTGATTCCAAAGAAGATTAAATCATCCGTTCCTTTGTTTCTTTCTAATATTTCATGGGCTATTCTTGTGCTTGCCCTTTTGATTGCCTGATCATCCATTATCTTTGCTTTAATTGTCATTTCATCCTACCTCTTTTAATTTTCTCCATAGCATTTATAAAGTATTCCGGTAGCTCACTTTCAAATTCCACATACTCTCCTGTGGAGGGATGCTTAAATCCCAATGACTTAGCATGAAGAACTTGCCCTTCAATATTGTATTTCGATTTTTGGGGTCCATATACTCTGTCACCTAATAAGGGATGTTTCTCATGTGCCATGTGCACTCGAATCTGATGTGTCCTTCCTGTTTCCAGCTTGAACTTGATGTATGTAAAATCGCCGTATCTCTCCAACACTTGGTAGTGGGTTACAGCATTTCGGGAATGTTCATAGGTAACAGCCATTTTTAATCTGTTTGAAGGGTTTCTGCCTACAGGTTTATCGATTACTCCTGAATCTGCCTTGATATTCCCATAGATAATGCCGTGATAGATTCGATAAACCGTATGTTCCTTAAATTGTTCCGCTAAGTTTTGATGGGCCTCATCGTTTTTGGCTATAACCAAAATACCACTGGTATCCTTGTCAATTCGATGGACAATGCCGGGTCTTGTTTCTCCATTGATAGTAGATAAGCTTTTATATTTGAAAAGCAAAGCATTCACTAAAGTATGGGTAAAATTCCCCGCTGCAGGATGGACAACCATACCTCTTGGTTTATTAAGAACTGCGATGGACTCATCCTCATAAAGAATTGAAACAGGTATATCCTCAGGTAATAAGGCTCGTCTTTCAGGTTCCTTGATGTAAATTGTAATACAATCCTTTTCTTTAACCTTATACTTTTTTGATTTTTCAACATCCCCGTTGACCATTACAAAACCCTCTCCTATCAGCTTTTGTATAACATTGCGGGAAAGGTCTTCTAAACCGGCAGAAAGGATAGCATCTAGCCGAGTATTCTGTTCGTCTTTTCCAATGCTTATCTCATATTTCTCCAAGAATGTCTCCTTTATAGGTTCTTTTTTAATTTCGGCTCAATAAAAAACATGTAAAAAATAAGCAGTATACTTCCACATACAACACATATATCTGCAACATTAAAAATAGGAAATACCCTGAAATCCAAAAAATCCACAACATACCCTAAACGAATTCGGTCTATTAAATTGCCTATGGCTCCGGCCAAAATCAGACCCAGACTCACTTTTAAAGCGATGGACATATCATGTGAATACCTTACCATAAATAGAATAATGCCAATGGATACAGCAATGGTGATACTCACAAAAAATATTCTTTTATTTTGCAAGATGCTAAATGCAGCACCATAATTTTTCACATAGGTGATATGAAAAAAATTCTGAATAAGGGGAATCGAATCATAGACCATGAGATTGGTCGTAATGATATACTTGGATACCTGATCAATGCTTATTAAAACCAGAACAAGTAAATAAATCATAGCTCATCCCCAAAAATTCTATCCTCGATATCACTAAATCTTTCTAACTCTGATTCAACTAAGTTTCTATATCTTGTAACAAAAATATTTAATCTGTTTTTCAAATCTTCATGTTCCATGTAAGTTTTTTCTGCAAATTCCGTTGCTTCTTTACGTATTCTTTCCGCATCGAGTTCAGCCGTCTTAACCAAAAATTCAGCTCTTTTCTCCGCACTGACAGCTATATCATTCATCAACCCTCTAGCCGTATCCAATGTATCTTTTATTAATAATTCTTGCTCCCTTTGTTTCTCCAATTTCTCTCTTAGCTTTCTCAGCTCTTCCTTTAATGCGTTATTCTCCTCGATTATTTTTTCATAATCTAACGTAACCATATCTAAAAACTGATCCACATCGTCTTCTTTGTAACCTCTTATTCCCCTTTGAAATTCTTTATTTTGAATATCTAAAGGTGTAATCATATTCGTCCATCACCCTTTCATTCCTACAATTGAATTTTACTTCTATTTCACAAATGCATGATAACTCTTTTACCCCACAAAGGTTAACAACAGATTAATAATTGCACTTCTCAGCATATTTAACACCAAAATCGCAATGATGGGAGAAAAATCTATTCTCATATCTGGAACAAACCTTAGTAATAACATTCGAAAAGGGGCTAAAATCGGTTCAGTCACTTGAACCAATAGTGCATAGAACCTATTTCTCGGATCTCGAACAAACCATGATAATAGAATTCTGATGATGACCAAATAATAAATCACATCAAAAAGCTTATCCACCGCTTCAGCTATTTGCCACATACTTACCTCCAGTTTTTAAATTCAGTTGTATTGAAAAGCAGATTGCCTTCCTCTAAATTTCCTGTTACATCAACGTTTTCAGGTGCAAAAATAAAGATATTATTGGCAACCTTTTGGACATTGCCTTCTAGAGCATAAACAGCTCCACTAATAAAATCAAATATTTTTCTTGCAGTGTCGGATTCTAAACTACTTAAATTGACGATAACAGGCCTTCTGCTTTTTAAATTATCGACTATTTTGGGACATTCCTCTATACTGGAAGGTTGCAAAAGAACGACCTTCATTTGATTAATATTAGAATTGATATTAACGACCTTACCTCCCACGTCCCGTTTATCTTGACTAGCTACATTGGATCGGTAGGAATATGTATCCCTCTCAGCCTTTTGAATATTGTATTCATTGTTTTCTTTCCCAAATATCCTTTTCTTCTTAGGCTTTTCTTCTACTTCTATTTCTTCTTCCTCATTTTCTAACCCAATAACTGTTCTAAATTTATCAAAAAACCCATCACCCATTGTTTTCATCCTCCTTATGTTTTATCATTTGTAATTCCTTGCTCCAAAAATAGCAGTACCTATTCTTATCATATTTGAACCTTCTTCAATGGCTATTTCGTAGTCATTTGTCATACCCATTGATAAATACTCCATGGTGATATTCATATATTTAAGGGACTTCATATCCTCAAATAAACTTTTCATTCCTTTGAAATAAGGTCGAACATTTTCCGGATTCGCATCAAAAGGTGCTACCATCATCAACCCCTTTACATGAATATGGGGATACTCCGATAATGCTTCCAAAAATCCCATAGTATCTCTTGGATGGATTCCAAATTTGCTTTCTTCACCTGCTATATTGACCTGGACCAATATATCCATAGTCTTTCCAATAGCACCTGCTCTTTTATCTATCTCCTCAGCTAATTTAATGCTGTCAACAGAATGAATTAAGGCTACCTTGTCAATGATGGATTTCACTTTATTGGTCTGCAAATGACCTATCATATGTATGCGGGAAGATATCAGGCTATCTTTTTTGCAAATGATTTCTTGCACTTTGTTTTCACCTATATCCATTATCCCAGCTTGAATCACCTGATTTATTTCTTCAAGGGTTCTGGTCTTTGTCACAGCTATAAGAATAATATCTTCTCTTTTTATATTGTTTTCATTACAGCACTTTTCTATCCGTTGTTTTACTTCTTCTAAATTTCTTTCGATTGAATTCATGTCTCGTCCTCATCTGCCTTGATTCCTTTTTTCTCGGCGTTCCTCAGAATTTCATCATAGAGGGTAATTGTCTTAATATCTTCTACACCATTTTCTGTCTGCACCTGAAATTTTGCATTGACAACAATAGTCTTATCTTTGTCTGAACCTATAATCTTTATGGGTCTGAAGCTATACTCGCCTCCTATATTCACAACATAGACGCCTAATTGTCCATTGACATCGACAATGCTATCCGTATAGATTTCAAGTCCTGAATAATCTGCTACAATTAAATCCACATGACCTCTTCTGATTTTAGATAGATCTTCAACCATCCTGTTAATCTCTACGAGTATCATGGCATTGTTTTTTTCAATTATAATATCATATACAATACCTTGTGTCTGTCCATTTTCAAAATTCAATACAATTTTATTGCCTTTTTTGTAGTTATCGATTTTATCCAAATCCACCCACAAAACCGCATACCAAGTCGAACTATTGATTACTTTAAAGAGGGGTTCACCCTTAAAAACATAATCTCTTTCCGTATTTTCCGCCTGAATATTTTCCTTATCCAGTGATTCCTTGTTTAATAAATACATTTTATCATGGGTGAATACTTCTTCATAGCCATCGACATAATAGCTCACTACTCCGGCTTTTTCATTTTTATAAGATACTGTTGCCCTGTCTAATACACTTTGTAACTCTTGTCTTTCTTCTTTTAAGAAATTAATATTACCACTCTTGATACCTGTATTATTGATGATAATATTTTTTTTATCGGTCAGCATTTTTATTCTCTCTTGAATAGATTTTGTTTCCGATAAATTCCCTTCTTCTTTTTTCTTTATTAATAGATCAACTTCTTTTTTAATGAGGTCGTCTATGACTTCTAAATCATTTTCAAAAAATGTACCTGCATCAGCTTGTTCAATCTTCTGATTAATAATTTCAAGCTTGCTATTGACAGATTCATCTACTTTTTCAAGGTTGACCCTTACGATATCGCTTCCCTTTTTTATTTTTTGACCTTCATCAGCAAGATATTTAATACTACCCTCTGCGCCTGAATAATAGACTGTTTCATCCCTAACGATATAGCAGTCTGCCTCATCTAATATTTGAATGGTATTATACCTGGCAATGGTGGTCTTTTGAAATGTTTCTCCAATATTCGGCACAAAATAAATGAGAAAAAACAAAACCCCTATTACCAGTACTAACAATACCCAAAATATTTTTTTAAAATTGATTTTTTTCCTTCTCACTTTTTTCATTAGAGTCCCCCTGAACATGCAATTTTCCCATATCCCATTATACATTTTTTGTTGGCTTTCTTTCAACTATAATTACCGGAAACCTAAAAAGACCACCTAAGATTGCTCAAAGATGGTCTCATTTTGAATCCTTTTTTAACGTTTATCATCCATTTGACCTATTGGTGTGGATGAACTGTTAAATGATAATACAGATAATATTTCCTTTCCCTTCATTTGTAATCCTTTGCAGTGCTTTCTGCATTTTTGCTCTGGCATTTTTAGGCATACTGATAATTTTAGCCTGCATTTGTTCGCTCACAAGCTCTTCAATGGATTTGCCAAATATATTAGTATCCCAGATCTTAGACGGATCTGTTTCAAATTCATCCAGCAAATACTTGACAAGATCCTGGCTTTGCTTTTCGCTACCTACTATAGGGGCCACTTCAGTATAGACATCTGTACGAATAAGATGCAGCGTAGGCGCTTTTGCTTTTAACCTTACACCAAATCTACTGCCCTCTTTGAATATTTCCGGATCTTCTAGCTGCATTTCATTAAAGTTAGGTGGCACAGTTCCATAACCCTTTTCTTTGACTTCATAAAGCGCCATCTTTATTTTGTCATATTCTCCCTTAGCATAAGCAAAATCTTTTATCATCTCAAAGAACTGATAATCACCGTTTATTTCGTAACCGGTTATTTCCTCAAGTACTTTATAGAATAACCCATCTTCTGCTTCTATGTTGAGATTCACTATGCCTTCACCCAAATTTACACCGACAATACCTGTGCTCTTCACAATATCCAATTCTTCAAAGCTATTTCGGGTATTCCGAACATCATTGATGCTTAATATGTCCTCACTCCAGCCTTTAACCTTATTGATAAGCTTTTGTTTCGTCCAATGGTTATTATCCAGCCCATCTATCCAACCCGGTAGCTTAATATTAATTTGGCTGACAGGAAACTCAAATAAAACATTTTCCAGTATATTATTGACCATGCTGATATTCATTCTGGCACAATTCGCTGCTATGACAGGGACATTATATTTTTCCTCTATTTCTTTTTTGATTTCTAATGCTCTTTCCGATTCGGGGAAAATAGAATTAAGTACAATAACAAAAGGTTTGTTTAATTCCTTAAGTTCATTCACAACTCTTTCTTCAGCTTGAATATAGTTTTCCCTTTGTATTTCTGCTATGGAACCGTCGGTAGTGATGACTAAGCCAATAGTGGAATGTTCTGAAATGACCTTTTTCGTACCCATTTCAGCAGCATCTTCAAAAGGTATATCCTTATCTGCCCAAGGTGTCCTGACCATTCGGGGTCTTCCGTCTTCTGTATGTCCTAAAGATCCCGGAACCATATAGCCTACACAATCAACCAATCTTACTTTAAAAGTAGAGTTTTCTCCTACAGTGATTTGCACTGCCTCGTTGGGTACAAACTTGGGTTCTGTAGTCATGATTGTTTTTCCAGCCCCGCTTTGTGGCAATTCGTCCTTTATTCTTTCTTTAGCATAGACATTTTCGACATTTGGGATGACTAGCAAATCCATAAATCTTTTAATAAAAGTGGACTTACCTGTCCTAACAGGTCCTACAACACCTATGTATATATCCCCTTGGGTTCTCTCAGAAATGCTTTCATATATATCGAGACGTTCCATAGTAAACCTCCTTTTTTAATATAACAGGTGGTATGGGCTATAGACTAGGCATTCTATACCTGTGATACCACCTAATTAATACATACATATGATAAGAAGGTTTTTTTTATTCTAATTTAATGGATTACTATTTCATTAATTTTAAGTTTTTCATGCTTATATCCAAAGCTTTTACGGAATGGGTTAAGGCACCACAAGAAATATAATCTACTCCTGTCTGGGCCACCTCCTGAATTCTGTCAGCGGTTATATTTCCTGATGCCTCAATAATCTTTTTATGCTTGATAAGCTGAACGGCTTCTTTCATTTCATCTATTGTCATATTATCAAGCATGATCACATCTGCCTCTGTCTCCAATGCCTCTTTTACCTGCTCTAATGTTTCGGCCTCAACTTCGATAGCTCTAAGGAAAGGATAACTCTTTTTAGCTTTTTCTATGGCCTTCTTAATGGATCCACAAGCCTGGATATGATTATCTTTCACCATGAAAGAATCACTAAGAGAAAATCTGTGATTCACTCCCCCTCCTACCTTGACAGCATGCTTTTCAAGTGTTCTTAATGTAGGTGTTGTTTTTCGAGTACAGACTATTTTAGCTTCCGTTCCTTCCGTTAATTCAACCATGGCCTTGGTGGTGGTAGCTATCCCACTCATCCTTTGCAAAAAGTTTAAGGCTATTCTTTCTCCGGTCAATACGTTTCTCGTATTACCCTCTATCTCTGCGATTAGCTCACCATTTGAAAGGCAATCTCCATCCCTTTTCCTCCATTGAATATCAACTTCCCCAAGCTTCTTAAATACAGCATCAAACACTTCTCTTCCTGCAAGTATTCCATCTTCCTTAGCTATTAAAGAAACAGAGCATGTAGAATCTTCCTCTATCAGTTCCTCCGTTGTGATGTCACCGTAATAAGCATCCTCCACTAAAGCTCTGTTAATTAAATCTTCAATGATTACATAATTCATCCTCTAAATCTCCTCTCAAACTTAAAATTGTTTCCTTTAGAAGCTCATTTTGCTTATGGCTTATGCCTGTCCGTTTTTTATTTTCTTTCCATTGGGAATTATTGTTTTTTTGATCGATATTTTCATTGATATCCATGGCCGCCCTGCGGGAAAAAACTAAGGATTCCAGTAAGGAATTACTTGCTAATCTATTGTTTCCATGAACCCCTGTACAGCTTACTTCTCCAACTGCATAAAGATTTTTTACAGAAGTTTTGCAGGAAGTATCTACTGCAATTCCACCCATCATATAGTGCTGAGCCGGTAAAACCGGGATAAGGTCTTTTGTAATATCAATACCTCTTTTTAAGCACTCCTCATTGATGCCTGGAAATCTCTTTATAATGAATTCTTTATCCAAATGCCTCATATCAAGGAATACATGCTCCTCACCGCTATGCTTTAACTCTTCATAAATGGCCATGGTCACCTTATCTCTGGGAAGTAATTCATCTACAAATCGCTCACCCTTGTGATTCATAAGAATCCCACCTTCTCCTCTTACCGATTCCGAAATAAGGAACCTTTGCTGCTTACCTTTCTCATAAAGTACCGTGGGATGAAACTGAATTTTATCCATATCCTTCATGGCTATCCCATACTTTAATGCAATCTCCATCCCTTCTCCTTGAATAGCTGTCTTATTGGTTGTGGATCTAAAAAGGCCGCCTATCCCGCCTGTTGCCATTATAACAGCTTTAGCTAGAAATGCCTCCTGCTTTCCATTTCTATTGGCCAAAATGCCAAAACACTTATCATCCTCTATGATTAAATCTTCCATAGGGCAATTCTCTATAAAGTTTATATTGTTTCTTTCCAGACACTTTTTATAAAGGGTATCATGAACCATAGCCCCTGTCCTATCCTGGCAATGAAGTATTCTGTTAATACGGTGGGCAGCTTCTCTTGTATAATGAAGTTCCCCATTCTTCTTGTCAAATTTCACCCCAAACTCCATAAGAAGATTGACATTCTCTCTCGACTCTTTTACAAGGATATCTACTGCTTCAGCATTATTTTGTTTCCCACCTGCTTCACATGTATCCTCAAAAAATGCTTTAAAATCTCCCTCTCCTTGGGCAACAGAAATTCCTCCCTGTGCAAGAAAGGAATTACAATAATTGACTTCTTTTTTTGTGATGATTAGAACCTGGGTTTTTTCATCTATATTTAAGGCAGTATATAATCCGGCTACCCCCGATCCAATAATCAATACATCTGTATTCACTTTTCTTCCCTCCTGGAAATCCCCCAAGTTTATTCTGCTAAAGAGTGCATCATTTCAAGTGATTTTACTGCCTTTCTTGCAAGCTCTTTCGGAATAAACACCTCATTTGTTCCCTCTTTTAAACAGCTGTAAACATCCTCAAGTGTTGTAAGCTTCATATTATCGCATACCATCGGCAAGGCATGAAATTTTTTAAGTGGGTTTCTCTTTTCTAGTTCATAAAATACGCCAACATCTGTTACTATTATAAATTCATCGCAACTATCCTCTGTTGCATAATCTATAATTCCCCTTGTACTTCCAACATAATCGGCTAAATCTCTCACTTCTTTTCTGCATTCCGGATGGACCAATACCTTAGCTTCAGGGTATTTATTTTTTTCATGAAGAACATCCTCTGCCATGATATGATGGTGCACACAGCAGAATCCATCCCATAATATAAATTCCTTATCAGGAAACTTTTCGCTTATATATTCCCCTAAATTTTTATCCGGTACAAATAGAATCTTTTTCCCCTCAATGCTTTCTATTATTTTTTCAGCGCTGGAAGATGTACAGCAAGTATAGGAAATAGCCTTAAGCTCTGTTGAAGAATTGATATAACTTACTAAAATGCTGTCCTTGTGTTGTTCTACTAATTTCTTAACCTCGTCAAGGTCAATGGCTTCCACCATGCTACATGTAGCTCTTTCATTTGGGAAAAGCACTTTTTTCTCTGGGGAAAGTAATTTGGCACTCTCTGCCATGAACTCAACACCACAAAAAACTATGGTCTCGCAGGGTGATTCCTTACCCTTTTTACTTAAGTAATATGAATCCCCCACATCATCTGCTATTTCTTGTATTTCAGGAAGAGTATAGTAATGCGCAAGAATAATTGCGCCTTTTTCTTCTTTTAATCTCTTTATTTCCTTTGCAATATCCATGCATATTCCTCCATATCATTTCTGTATAATGTGTTTATACACGTGTATATACACTTCCGTATTTTATCACTATATGTCGGAATTATCAAGATTAAAAAATCCTTAGCAAGCTAAGGATTTGCAAATTATCGATGTTTATGGATGAAACATATAGGCCAAGACACCTGTATCCGGATTCTTAAATAGGGGCATGTCCGGTGGATTGAATGTAAAGAAAACAAAGATAAAAATAAGTAAGAGGATAGACGTGACAGCTATATTTTTAGCTTTATCATCCAAATGATAATAGCCCGTAAAGATTCTATATCCCATATATTGGCTGGCAATAATACCAATTATGAATATGAGGAGGTCTATCACAAACATGCTTCTTCGAAAAAGAGCAGTATAGGTATAGAATAACGAAAACATGATGATGATGCCGATATAAAAAGATACTGCTTTCGCTGTATAATATTTCCTAAGATTGAGCTCCGACGATGAAACTGCATTTATTTTTTTCCTGATAAAGGGACCTTCTATAAAAAGAAAAAAGAACTGTGGCCAAAAGAAAAGTTTATAGTGTTCCCAAGTGCTGTTGTTCACTGTACCGAATATACCAACAATAGGATTATTTCCTGACCATCTGTAAACAAATTGAAGCAAGATACCCATGATGATTGTGAAAAAGGCCCCTAAAACAAACCAGGTCTCAATAGCATCTTTTCTCATATTCCACTCATTGGAAAATTTCTTTACAATATTGGATAACATTATTTTTTCCCATTCCTTTATATATATTTTAACTACTCATTTAAATATATAATTTGGCCGAGGAAAAAAATGTAATATCCTGCTGTATTGGATAATAATTCTTCTCCAATTTATAAGATTATTCGACATTTTTTTATATCATTTTTTCCATAAAAATATCTTTAAAATACAATAAGGCAGTCTTTAAAGGAACAGCTTCTGTCTTCCCGCTACCACACAAAGATGTAAATTCTAATGCATTAACAATAGCCCTGTATCTTTCAATATCCACTTCTGTAGCTATCCCTTTTGAAAATCGTTCCAAGAGATGATGCAATTGTACGTTTCCCTCCCTGCAAGGTGTGCACTTCCCACAGCTTTCATGAGCAAAGAATTCTTGAACAACCCTTAAATAATCCAAAATATTATTTTTATGACTACCGACCACTAAAGCTCCGGATCCTACACTTGTTCCAATTTTTTTAAATGTCTTATAATCATAAACCGTGTCCAAAAGACTGTTAGGAATAATGCCACCGGAAGCACCTCCTACTTGTATAAAGCCTACCCCCTCACCATCCATCATCCCCCCCGCTATATCCTTGATTATTTCTTGAAGGGTGAGCCCAAAGGGTATCTCATAAACACCGGGTCTAGCTACCTTGCCGCTTATGGAAATGACCTTCGATCCGGGGCTATCAGAAGTGCCAATAGATGTAAACACTTGGCTTCCATCCTTTAAGAAGGATGCAACAGCGGATAATGTCTCCACATTCATGATTAAAGTGGGATACTGTAAATAACCTGCTTGTTTAACAAAAGGTGGCTTTATTCTTGGTTTGCCGGGTTTCCCCTCCAGGGATTCGCATAAGGCAAACCCTTCACCGCAAACATAAGAGCCTCCACCTGAAAAAATTCTTAATTCAAAATCATGGGCACTGTTACCTATACCTTTGCCCAGATAGCCCTTTTCATAGCAGCAATCTATCGCATGTTGTATTTTGCTTCTTAACCAGGAATATTCTTCCCTCAAATAAATGATACCTTCCCTTGCATCTGCAATATAAGAGGCTATCAGCATCCCCTCAATAACCTTGTAAGGATCATTCTTTAAAAGCTCTCTATCTTTAAAGGTTCCGGGTTCTCCTTCATCTGCATTGCAAACAACAAATTTCCTTTCTCCTATAGCCTCCCTGGATTGTAAGAGCTTGATACCTGCAGGGTACTCCGCTCCTCCCCTTCCTTTAATCCCAGCCTGTGTTATTTCATTTGCTGCAGCTTCATACCCCATATCTAGGGCTTTTCTAAAGGATTCAAAGCCTCTGAGGTGAATATACTCTTCTATATTATAGCCGTCATATTTTCCAAAATTGGATGTAATGATGCTGACTGTTTTTTTATGGCTTCTATCCGGTTGTATTTTCAACAGTTCATTACTTTTTTCACTGTTCCGAATTCCGCTAAGGATAGCTTTCATCTTCTCTTCCGTCAGGTGACCAAAAACGGAATGATTGATTCGAACATTGGGCGATATATCACAAGCACCAAAACACGAAACTGTATTGAGTGTGAACAATTGGTCTTCGGTAGTTTCACCGGGATGAATACCCAACTCCTTGATGATCCAATCTAAAACAACCCGTTTATTATCCCATAGTGAACAGGTCGTACTTTGGCATAGATTGATGACATACTTTCCACGTGGTTTATCCGAAAGAGCATCATAAAATGTAATCACACTGTTCACTCTAGCCTTGGATATTTTCAGCTCCTCAGCAATCCTATCTATCATTTCTTCAGAAATATAATTCTTTTCTGTTATTGTTTGGGCTTCCAGAAGTATTTGCAACAGCTCATTGCTATCCCTATGATATTTTTCAAGGATTTCATTTAAAGTTTTAATCGTGTTATCATCTGATGGACTCATTTCTACCTCCTCCTACCCTTAATCCTTTGGCTATCAATTGGACGGGCTTGAACCTATATATACATTCAAGCGATTCCCTCGTGCAAAGCCTACAATGGTCATATTATATTTTGCCGCTATCGACAAAGCCTTACTCGTCGGTGCTGAACGGGATACTAAGACTCCTATTTTTGCAGACAATGCTTTATAAACAATTTCTGATGATACTCTTCCGGATGTCAATAAAATTTTATCCTTAAAATCAGCCTTTTCCTTGAGCATCCATCCTACAACCTTATCCAATGCATTATGTCTCCCGATATCTTCTGCAAAGTATAAGATATCCTCCGTGTTCAAGTCTGTGATGCCGCAGCTATGTACGCCTCCGGTATCCATAAAGAGCCTCGACCTCTTATTAAAAACACGCATTATTTGACTTATCCTTTCCAAGTCTAGCTCTGGGTGTGCATTCAAAACATGATAATTATCAACAAAGGAATCAGGATGGGTGATATCCAAATTCATTTTGCCACTTTCCTCATCGAGGGTTTCAAATTGAATCCCTGTAATAGAGTCATAGTCCTTGATGATATTTTCCGAATAAAGATGGCCTATGGCTAATTCCTCCATCTTTTCCGGTGTGCAGATAAATCGAATGAACTCAGAACCATTGATGCTAAGTGATAGCTCATATTCTACTACAACATAGTCCTCCATCTCATGTTGCATCTTGTCTCTCACCTTCAGTATTTTTACAGGGCGTACACATTTCATCCGCATTCCCACTTTCTGCTGTTCATATATTTTTCAATATCCTCTTTGGTATTGAAGTTCACAAACATCTCCCAGCTTGGACTAAATTTCCTTGCTGTTCCCTCATCAATAAAAAAACTAGGAAGCCCTTTTACCAGCCCATGAACAGATAATCCACCCTTTTGAAAGTATTCTTCAATATAGGGTATTATCTTTTTGGAATAGAATGCGTGAAAGGGTTCAATCCAATCTCCTAACAAGGTCATGCAGGAAAAGTAATCATCCTTTCTTAAAATGTTGATTTGATAGTCAATATACTCCATGTTGATAATGGGCATGTCACATGCCAAGACATAGGCATATTCACTTGAGATTTTTGTTAAGCCCGCATGAATGCCAGCCAAAGGCCCCTTGCCTTCATAGATATCTCTTGTAGTCATGCAGCCTAAGTGCTCATAATAATGTGGATTATTGGTCACAACAATAACCTCTTCAAATTTAGTTTTTAGCCTGTTTATTTGACCCCATATCATTTTTTCCTCTTTAATTTCAATAAGCTCCTTATTGTAACCCATTCTATGACTTTTACCGCCTGCTAAGATGATAACCGAATCAAACCTTTTCATATTACACCTCCGTATTGAGTTTCTCTACTCTAACGGCACTTACCTTAAATTCCGGTATCTTTGCAATAGGGTCCAGGGCAGGGTTCGTAAGACAATTAGCAGGACCATCTGAAAAGTGAAAAGGTATAAACAGTACATCTTCCTGTATCGACTCTGTAACCACTGCTTCCGTTTTTATCTCACCTCTTCTGGATATCACCTTAATGGTTTCTCCATCATGGATATTTAATCGATTAGCTGTTGTTGGATTTATCTCAACAAAAGAATTCGGAAACAACCTATTTAAGCCCGGAATTTTACCTGTCATTGTCTTTGTATGATAGTGATAAAGTATTCTTCCTGTCGTCAAAACATAGGGATACTCTGCATCAACACCTTCCGCACTTTCTATATATTCAGCAGGTTTAAATAATCCTTTTCCTCTGGCAGGCTTATCCTTATGCAAAAACTTCGTTCCCTTATGCTGACTGTCATAGCAGGGCCATTGTATCCCCTCTTCCTCTAATCTTGCATAGGTTATCCCTGCATATTGGGGTGTTAATAGGATGATTTCATTAAATATTTCTTCAGCGTTCTTGTACTTTTTTTCCATACCAAGTCTGTTCATCATCTCCATGAGTATAAGCCAATCAGGCTTGGCTTGGCCGATAGGCTCTATCGCTTTTCTAACCCGTTGAATCCTTCTTTCTGTATTGGTAAATGTGCCATCCTTTTCAGCAAAGGTGGCTGCCGGCAATACAACATCTGCATACTCAGCGGTTTCCGTTAGAAAAATATCCTGAACTACTAAAAAATCAATATGAGTCAAGGCCTCTTTCACATGCTTTATATCCGGATCGGATAAAACCGGATTTTCCCCCATGATATAGAGGAACTTCATTTCATCCTTACTGCATTGATTCAATACCTCTGTTACAGTCAAGCCTGCTTTATCGGACAATTCGGCATCCCATGCTTTTTCAAATTTTTCCTTGCTTTTTAAGTCAAATACCTTTTGATAACCCGGATAGTCCCCCGGTAAAGCTCCAAGGTCGCAAGCCCCCTGCACATTGTTTTGACCTCTTAAGGGATTGATGCCCGATGATTCCTTGCCAATATTACCGCATAGCAAGGCTAGATTAGACAAGCTCATCACACCTTGTGTACCTGTTGTATGCTGTGTTACACCCATAGAATAAAGTATGCTTGCCTTGTTTCCCTTGGCATACATGCGAGCAGCTTTAACAATATCCTCAGCTTCTACATTGCATATAGCACTTGCATACTCAGGTGTGTAATCTTTTACTACTTCTACTAGCTCTTCATAATTCTCTGTGAATTCTTGGATATAGCTACGATTTTGGAGACCCTCATCGATAATGACATGCATCATCCCATTGAATAATGCCACATTGGTACCCGGTTTTATGGGAAGATAAATATCCGCCTTTTCGGCCAAAGGTATTTTTCTGGGATCTGCTACAATCAGTTTTGCTCCCTTATTCTTGGCTTGCTTCACAAAAGCGCCTAATACAGGATGACTTTCTGTCGTATTCGAACCGGTAATAAAGAGGACATCCGAGTTCAGTATCTCAAGATTGCTATTGGTCATAGCACCGCTACCCAAGGTTGTAGCCAAACCCGCTACTGTAGATGCATGGCATAATCTTGCACAGTGGTCTACATTATTATTACCAAAGTATATTCTAACCATCTTCTGAAATAAATAATTCTCCTCATTCGTAACCTTAGCCGATGAAAAACCAGCTAATGCTTCTTTTCCATATTTCTTTTTTGTGTCATTTATTTTATGAATAATTAAATCATAAGCTTCATCCCAGCTTGCTTCAGTAAGTATCCCATCTTTTCGTATCAAAGGCTTTGTCAATCTAGCCTCATGATTAATAAAGCCATAAGCAAATTGGCCCTTCACACAAAGGAGTCCTTTATTAGCCTCTCCATAATCAGGTTCGACACCTATAACCTTATTATCGTGAACTAACAGCGTAATTTGGCAGCCCACCCCACAATAAGCACAGGTCGTTCGTACTCTTTTTTCAATCTTCCACTCTCTAATTTTTTCTTTTCTCTTAGGAATTAAGGAACCTACAGGGCAAAGAGAGACACAGGTCCCGCAGGAAACACATGGGCTGTCCGCTATATGCTCACCGGAGGATGGTAAAACACGTGTTGCACCACTTCGATTAATAAAGCCAAGAGCATCAATAACTTGGAGCTCCGAACATGCTCGCACACACAGACCACACAAAATACATTTGTTTTCATCCCGAATAAAAAACTGATTGGAATCATCAATTTCAATAGCAGCTGCTTTCGGAGTATAGGATGGTCCCTTAACATCATATTCATAACAATAATCCTGTAATTTACATTTTCCTGACTTTTCGCATGTCAAGCAATCCAGTGGATGGTTCTCAATGAGCAGCTGCAGCATGGTTTTTCTGGCATTTTTTACTCTTTCATTATGGGTATGAATCACCATGCCTTCTTTGACCTTAACCGCACATGAAGGCTCCAATTCCCTTTTACCTTCAATTTCAACAAGGCATAGCCTACAGGAAGCACCGTACTTGATATCGAGGTCAGGGTGGTAACATAATGTTGGGATATCAAGGCCTATTGCTTTGCATGCCTCCAGAATAGAAATATTGTTTTGAACACCTCTTTTGACACCATTAATCGTCACATGGATACTTTCCATCCCGGTCCTCCTTTTCATTATTCTATGAAATGATTATTTTTCAGTAAATCATAAAGTTTAGGGTAAAGGTTAAATTCCTTCATGAGATTTTCAACTTCTTCAAGGGCTCTTTTCCGGTTTTTATTTGGAATATTGCTTTTTACTGCCCGAATGAGAATATTCTTAGGTGTGTGGGAAAGATCCACAAACTCTAGCATTTGAGTTTTGTAAGAACAATATTCTAACAAATGACTTCGGATAGCATCTGTAAAAAGAGCAGCTACCCTTTCCTTGATGATGCCATATCTCGTCAATATCTTAAATTGCTCGGATTCGATTTGTTGATTTAATTCATGCTGACAGCATGGAACAGAAAAAATCATCTTTACACCCCACTTGATGGCATTGTATAAAGCAAAGTCTGTTGCTATATCACAGGCATGAAGTGTCATAATCATATCAATATCAAAGTCACACTTGTATTCATTAATATCTCCCACTTCAAATTTCAAATGATGATAACCATACTTTTGGGCGATGTCATTACACTTTTCAACAACATCCTCCTTTAAATCCAACCCGATCATGCGAACATCTATGTTCTTAATTTTCGTAAAATAATGGTAAAGGATAAAAGTCAAATAGGATTTACCACAACCAAAATCAAGTATTGTTATTTCTTTTAGATTTGCTTTTTTAACCGCATCGTCTATTATTTCGAGAAATCGATTGATTTGCTTAAACTTATCGTACATGGAGTGGACTACTTTACCCTCTTTAGTGAATATCCCAACATCGATTAAAGGTTCTATTCTTTCCCCTTCTTCTAAAATGTAATTCTTTCTTTTATTATGCTGATTGCTATCCTTTTGATTCTTTTCATTTTTGGTTCGATTAAATAACACTTTGTTCTTTTTACTGATTTTTAAACTGTATTCATAAGCATCACAAAACATATGAATCTGAGCGTAACTTCTTAATGCGTTCATCGTATATTCTTTAAGTTTTTCTAAGGTATCGATGTTATCATGAAAAACTTGTTGGCCTGTATATTTTGAGGCTTGAAAAAATCCTTCTTTTTTTTCAATAACTATTTTTTTATACTTTTCCTCTTTATTTCTAGGACCGCTCAGAACTATCTTGTAAGGGTTGTCATCCATTCCTTTATTCAAATATTTCGTTAATTCTTCCATCTTTAATCTCCATTTTCGAGTTATATCCATTATATCAGGCTAGCTTTAGTCTCTCCTAAAAAAAGAAAATGGACTCACTAAAAAGTAGCCCATCATCCAGTCCTCCTATCGATATCCTATATAAATAATATCTACATATCCATCATCATCCAAGTCACCGTAATCTGTCTTTAACCGATGGGTTTCAGGTTTTTCGGGATCCTTGACGCTAGGGGTGTCAACAAGCGCATCCCTGGCTTCTCTTACAAGCATATTGAGCTTTACACCCATAGTCATGTATTTATCCTCTTTCCCATCGAAATGTTCATTCATGACCAGTGCTACCTTATTGATATGATGTGTTGTCCCATCTACCTTGCTTCTATCTACCCAGTAGACAATGTTATAGCCTTCTTCTCCCACAGGTTCTTGAAAATCAAAGCCGTCTATCATTTCTAACAGAGGTAGTTTTTTGCGAATACTCTCCAATTCATTTAATTTTGTGCCTAGGAGTCCAACTAATGTATTATCCATGTTTCTATATTCGCCAATGTATATTTCTTCATCCTTTGAATTGTTCTCCTCATCTTCAGTTTCTGAACCTTCAAGTCTTTCAAATCTTTCAAAGGCTACTGCAACGACAGCATCCTTTTCTACTGTACAACGCATGGAATAGTTTCTATCTTTAAAGGTTATATAATAAGGTTTGTCCTCGCTTTTAGGTGAATTTAATTCTCCTTCTCCAAACAGCTTTTCTACTTCTTTAATCGTGCTACCTATGAGTAAACCATTTAATTTCACATGAACGGTAGTAGGCTTTATATAAATTTGCTTTACCCTTTGGGTATCCTTATCTATTTGGATACCCATATTAAATCCATTAAAAAATCCTTGGATATCCTTCGTATAATACATCATCGATGATCCCGATACCTCCGGCTCAGGTAATCTGCCCAGCTTTTCTACTGATTCAATTGTTTCCCCTAAGCTTTCAAGTAAAACAGATATATCTTTTTCTTCTTTAACAGGTTTATCCACTTCCTGATTTTTACCACAAGAAGCAAGTGCCATGATTAGCATAAATGTCATAATCAAAACAAGTATCTTTTTCATAGAAAACCTCCGCTTATCATAGATTTTGACTTAAGTCTATTGTTGTTCCCTTTATCCACTGACCATTTTTAACGGTTTTAATGATTGCAGGCTTTATAACATCGCCTTCCTTATCCATAGAGATGATACCTGTATTCAATACCAGATTGTTTGTATCCATAAGCGCTTGAATGATTGCCTCTCCCTCAAAACTATGAGCCCTGTTAATAGCATCCAAGAGCAGGATATAGGCATCATAAGCATACATAACTTGATCATTGAATGCAGCTTCCTCGCCGTATTTAGCATGGTAGTCTTTTTCCAAAGCTTTTATGGTTTCTGTCAGATCAATAGCATCGTTTTCAAAACTACAAAGTATAAGACCTTCGGCTATTTGCCCCAAATGTTGAAGAATTTCATCCGGGTTCCAATAACTGTTTCCCATAATAGGCACGTTTATTTCAGCCTCTCGTATAGCTCTGATGATGTCCGGTGCGTCCTCATAGGTCGCTAATAAATAAATACTATTCACTTTGTTTTGTGATAACTTCTCAATTATCCCTGCCATCTCATTTGGATCACTATAACTCAATTGAATGGCCGATCTGTCCTTTTCAGTTTTGGCTAACTCATTAAAGTTTTGAAGAAACTCTTGCCCCA
>CAYSBC010000034.1:0-15018 GCA_964429195.1 uncultured Eubacteriales bacterium
ATAACATGTCAGCAAGTATAGAAGTAAAGGTAAGGTACAGTGAAACAGATAGAATGGGTATAGCTCATCATGCTCAGTACTATGTTTGGTTTGAGGAAGCCAGAACAGAGCTGTTTAGGATGACAGGCTATTCTTATAGAGAAATGGAGCAAAAGGGCTTATTATTACCGGTTATAGAAACCCAATGCAAGTACAAAAAAGCAGTAACCTATGATGATGATATTGTTGTAACTGCAAAATTAAGTGAGTTTAAGGGTGCAACGATGGTTATCACTTATGACATTGTAAAAAAGGATACAGGAGATAATATAGCTGAGGGTATGACAAAGCATGGTTGTGTTAACAAGGAAATGAAACCCATTCGATTGAAAAAAGTATTTCCCGAAATAGCGGAAGGCTTTGAAAGAGGAATGTAATTTCACCCTTTCACATATGAATTAATGTGAAAGGGTGTTTTTATGAAGAGAAAAAGTGAAATATCTGTTTTCCAAATCGTCGTCGTTTTTGTTGGAACAATAATCGGTGCAGGCTTTGCATCAGGCCAAGAAATCTATCAATTTTTTGGCAGATTCCAAGGGAATGGTCTCCTGGGATTGGCAGTGGCAGGACTTTTATTTATGGTGCTGACTTACAAGATAATGAGCCTGGGCTATCGGCTAAAAATTGTATCTTATTCAGACATCATAAAAAGTATGGAATTTGTACCCGGTATCAAATTACTTGATGGCATCATTGCTTTTTTTTTATTTGGAACATTTGTTGTTATGCTGTCCGGAACAGGCGCTTTACTAAGCGAGCAATGGAATCTTCCCTTCTTATATGGAAACATCATAATGGCTCTTCTTACTACCTTAACAATCCTCAGGGGCTTAGATGGTATCGTCAAGGCCAATGCAGTCATTGTTCCCTTTTTAATGGTGGGTATTTTCGTATTATGCATAATTAGTGGCTTGGATGCACAAATTTTACATGAGGGAAATGGATTGAAGAGAATCATACCCAAGTTGCTCGATTTAGGATGGTTATTATCCTCTATAATCTATGTGGCTTATAACATTTTATTGGCTACACCTATATTGTTAGTACTCGGAGAAAAAGCAAGCAGTGATAAAACCTTAAGAAAAGCTTCTTTCTTTGGGGGACTTCTTATTATCCTTATTGCTTCAGGTATCTATGGAGTCATTCTGCTTCATGGAGATGCTATTGCAGAGCGTGGTATCGAGGTCCCTATGGCCTATATTGCTTCAAGGATAGGTTTTGGTTTTAAAATCATGTATGTTATTCTCCTGCTATTGGGTATTTATACGACGGCTGTAAGCAGTTTCTATGGGTTTGCACAACAATTTGGACTTATGGATGGCGTGTTAAACAGTAAATCCATACTTCTTATCATGGGTGGTGTAGCAATCCTCTTTAGCATGATAGGCTTCTCAAATTTAATAAAATACCTCTATACTCTGGAAGGCTATGTTGGGATTCTGTTTTTATATATCCTGCTGACATTTAAAGGGTAAGAAATCTTAAAACAGTACGAAAATTTTCAAGGCAAGTTTTCTACAATTTATCAACTATTTTGCGTTAAACATAAGACAATCTACACATTATATGATATAATTATTCACTTAAAAGAGAATAATTTTCGGACGAATTGCAGCTTTAAAAAGAGAATAAATTTCAAATAATTGTACCATTGAGAGGAGAACTAGTCCCATGCAAAAGATGAATTTAACTATGTTAGTCGATTTTTATGAATTGACTATGGGCAATGGTTATTTCAAAAACGGTTTAAAAGATAAAATCGCCTACTTCGATATGTTTTTCAGAAAGATTCCGGATGATGGTGGTTTTGCTATCATGGCAGGGGTAGAGCAGTTAATAGAATATATTAAGGGAATTAAATTTCTCGATAAGGATATTGAATACTTAAGAGGCAGAAAGATTTTTGATGAAGGTTTCTTAGAATATCTTCAAGATTTTAAATTTTCATGTGATATTTGGGCTGTACCTGAAGGAACGCCTATTTTCCCTAATGAGCCGATTATTACGGTTAGAGGCCCTATTATTGAAGCACAGCTGATAGAAACGATGGTCCTCTTAGTCATTAACCACCAAAGCCTTATTGCCACAAAGGCGAACAGAATAGTCCGAGCAGCCAAGGGAAGACCGGTCATGGAATTTGGTTCTCGTAGGGCTCAAGGTGCGGATGGAGCTGTCTTAGGAGCCAGAGCCGCCTATATAGGAGGATGTACTGCAACAGCTTGTACCTTGGCAGATAGGGAATTTAAAATACCTGCAACAGGCACCATGGCCCATAGTTGGATACAAATGTTTGATTCGGAATTGGAAGCATTCAGGGCATTTGCACGGATCTATCCTGATGATTGTGTTTTCCTTGTTGATACTTACAATGTATTAAAATCCGGTGTACCTAATGCCATTAAGGTATTTAAGGAAGAAGTTATAGCAAGAGGATTCAGACCTAAAGGTATCAGAATCGATAGTGGGGATGTCACTTATCTGACAAAAGCTTCCCGTAAGATGCTGGATGAGGCTGGTTTAGAGGACTGTCAAATCGTCGTCTCAAACTCCTTGGATGAATACATTATAAGGGATGTTCTAGAGCAAGGGGCTAAAATCGACTCCTTTGGTGTAGGGGAAAGGCTTATCACATCGAAGTCCGAGCCTGTCTTTGGTGGAGTTTATAAGATGGTAGCTATGGAAAAGGACGGAAAAATCGAACCTAAAATAAAAGTCAGTGAGAACGTTGAAAAAATAACCAATCCTGATTTTAAGCAGGTCTGGAGACTTTATAGCAAGAAAACAGGGAAAGCCATCGCGGACGTATTGACAACCCGGGATGAAAACATTGATGAAAGTGGACCTTATGAAATCTTTGATCCAAAGCATACATGGAAACGTCAACGACTCCGAAATTTCAGAGCCAGAAAATTATTGGTTCCCATCTTTGAAAAAGGCAAATGTGTCTATGAAACACCTGCATTATCTAAAATCAGGGATTACACCTTGAGTGAAGTAGATACACTTTGGGAAGAGGTTTTAAGGTTTGAAAAGCCTCAGGAATATTATGTGGACTTATCAGAGAAATTATTGAATATAAAGAATAAGTTATTAAAAAAGTATATCTTTAAAAACGAATGAGCGATTCTATCAAATGGTGTGGATGGAGGAAAAAATGAATAAAGTAAAGCGGATATTTGTTGAAAAAAAAGCAGGCTTTGATATAGAAGCTCAGGACCTACTCAAGGACCTAAGGGAAAGTTTACAGTTAAAGGGATTAAAAAACATAAGAATACTCAATCGCTATGATATTCAAGGTATAGATGATAAAACCTATAACGAAGCAAGGTATAGCATTTTTGCGGAACCTACGATTGATAATGCATCCGATGAGGCTGTTTTTATTGATAAAAAAGACAAGTTTTTCATCACTGAATTTTTGCCGGGACAATACGATCAAAGGGCAGATTCCGCTGCTCAATGTATACAAATATTAAGTAAAAAGGAAAAGCCTCTGGTCAGATCGGCTAAGGTTATTATTCTCCAAGGAGAAATGACAGATGAAGAATTCAAGAGGGTAAAGGATTACTATATTAATCCTGTGGATTCAAAAGAGGCTGGTTCAGAAAAGTATGAAAGCCTTGATGCTAAAATGGCAATTCCTGATGATGTTGCTGTTTTAGAAGGCTTCATCCACTTAAACGAGGATCAGATTTACCAATTTCGGGATGATTTCGGACTTGCTATGGCGAATGATGACTTACTATTTGTTCAAAGTTATTTTAAGAATGAAGAGAAAAGAAATCCTACAGTAACAGAGATCAGGGTACTGGATACTTATTGGTCCGATCACTGCAGACACACAACCTTTTTAACCGAGATTGCTCATGTTGACTTTGATAGTGGGCAATATGAAGCTCTATTCAAAGAGTCCTACAAGGACTACTTAGACATGCGAAACGAACTCTATAAGGACATGGAAAAAAGTCAATCCTTGATGGACATAGCTGTTATAGGCATGAAATATTTAAAAAAACAAGGTAAGCTGGATAATTTGGATGAATCGGAAGAAATCAATGCCTGCAGTATTGTAGTCAAGGCAAAGATAGACGGCCGGGAGGAAGACTGGCTTGTGATGTTTAAAAATGAAACACATAATCACCCAACGGAAATAGAGCCTTTTGGCGGAGCCGCCACATGTTTAGGAGGGGCTATCAGGGACCCTTTATCAGGAAGGTCTTATGTCTATCAAGCCATGCGTGTAACAGGAAGCGGAGACCCACGAACACCTATAGAAAAAACACTGGAAGGGAAATTACCCCAACGGAAGATTACAACAGAGGCGGCACGGGGCTATAGCTCCTATGGTAATCAAATAGGCATCGCCACGGGACAGGTTTCCGAAGTCTATGATGAAGACTTTGTTGCAAAACGCATGGAGGTTGGGGCTGTCATTGCTGCTGCTCCAAAAGAAAATGTTATCAGGAAAAGACCTGGGGAAGGGGATCACATCCTATTACTTGGAGGAAGAACAGGACGGGATGGCTGCGGTGGAGCAACCGGGTCTTCCAAAGAGCACACAGAAGATTCTATTTTAGAGAGTGGCGCTGAAGTACAAAAGGGTAATCCTCCTACCGAACGCAATATACAAAGGCTGTTCCGAAGAAAAGAAGTAGCACAGCTCATTAAAAGATGTAATGACTTTGGAGCAGGAGGTGTTTCTGTTGCCATCGGTGAATTAGCGGATAGTATTGAGGTGAACCTGGATTTGGTACTCAAGAAATATGAGGGACTGGATGGAACAGAGCTTGCTATTTCTGAATCCCAGGAAAGAATGGCAGTTGTTGTGAATGAGGAAGATGTGGACAAGTTTATAAGCTATGCTGATGAAGAAAATCTTGAAGCTGTCTCTGTGGCAAGAGTTACGGATGATAACAGGTTTAGGATGAACTGGAGAGGGAAAACGATTCTTGATTTAAGCAGAAGCTTTATTGATACAAACGGCGTAAAACAAAAGAGAGATGTTAGGGTGGCTATGCCTGAGGAGGAAGACAATGTATTCAAGGCATCCGCTCAAGTAAAGGATAACCTGAGGGAGCATTTTATAAGCTTAGTAAAAGACTTAAATATAGCCAGCCAAAAGGGCATGACAGAGCACTTTGACAGTACAATCGGCAAAGCAACCCTGCTTATGCCTTTAGGTGGCAGATACCAATTAACACCGGCAGAAGGTATGGCGGCTAAGCTTCCTGTCACCTATGGGGAATCCGAAACAGGCACTCTTATGACTTATGGCTACAATCCGATGATTGCAAAATGGAGTCCTTACCATGGCGCTCTTTATGCTGTCATCGATTCAGTAACAAAAATAGTTGCTATGGGCGGTGATTATAAAGATATCCGATTAAGTTTTCAAGAATATTTTGAAAAACTGGGTGAAGAAGCTTATCGATGGGGGAAACCCTTTATTGCACTTTTAGGTGCCTTGAAAGCCCAAAAAGAGCTTGAAATAGCTGCTATTGGTGGAAAAGACAGTATGTCAGGAACCTTCCTTGATTTAGATGTGCCTCCTACACTGATTTCCTTTGCTGTGAGTCCGGTTGATGTCAAGCATGTGCTATCGCCGGAATTTAAAAAAGTCGGTAGTAAAATCCTCTATATACCAGTTAAAAGGGATAAAAACGAAGTTATTGATTTTTCTGACTATAAAAATAAAATGGGAAGAATTACAAACCTTATACATGAAGGTAAAATAGTATCGGCTAAATCTGTCGGTTATGGAGGTATTGGAAGCGGTATTTTTAAGATGGCAGCAGGTAACAAAATAGGTATTCGCATGGAGGGCGTAAAAGAAGAAGAAATCTTCGAACTAAATATGGGAAGCATGCTCCTAGAGATAGATGGACAAGAAGACATTTCTCTTTTATTCGAAGGTCTTGAATATAAAATAATAGGGGAAACTATTGTTCAGCCGGAGATTCAGGTCTTAGGGCATACACTGGATTTAAATCAGCTTATCCAGGCATGGGAAGAACCATTAGAATCTATATTTAGGACAAAGGACACTCTTGATGGGAAAATCGATTTTGTACCCTATACCGAAAGAAATACTGCAAAGCCAAGCTTAAAAATGGCACGACCGAGAGTATTAATAACCACTTTTCCGGGGACAAACTGTGAGGAGGATTCAAGAAGGGCCTTTGAGGATGCGGGAGCAGTAGCAAAAGTACAGATTTTTAGAAATTTAACCACAGAGGCCATTACCCAGTCCCTTGATGAATTAGTAGCCAATATTAAAAATTCTCAAATTTTGATGATACCCGGTGGATTTAGCGGTGGGGATGAGCCGGATGGATCGGCTAAATTTATTACTTCAGTCTTCAGAAATGAAAAGGTAAGGGAAGCCACCATGGACCTTATTCAAAACAGGGATGGATTGATCCTCGGTATATGCAATGGATTTCAGGCATTGATAAAACTGGGATTGGTGCCCTATGGAGAAATCAAGGAACTTACAGCACATGATCCGACACTTGCGGTCAACAAAATTAACAGGCATGTGTCCACTCTTGTGAGGACAAAGATAGTGTCGGTTAAGTCGCCTTGGTTCAGTGGAGTCAATGTAGGGGATATACACACTGTACCTGTATCCCATGGTGAGGGAAGATTTATCATCAGTGATGCCCAATACAAGCTCTTGCTGGATAAGGGACAAATTGCTACCCAGTATGTTGATTTAGAGGGAAACCCTACTTATGATATAGCCTATAATCCGAATGGCTCCTACAAAGCCATCGAAGGTATCACCTCTATGGATGGCAGAATATTAGGTAAGATGGCTCATTCAGAAAGAAAAGGTTCCTATTTATATAAAAATGTGATAGGGAACACGGATCAAAAAATATTTGAGTCCGGTGTACTGTATTTTAAATAATAACTCGATAAACGGAGGAAGATTATGAAAGTAGCAATTATTATGGGAAGTGACTCAGATTATAAAGTTGTTGAAAAAACAGAGAAACTCCTATTAGATTTTGATGTTGCATGTGAAGTGAGGATTATGTCCGCTCATAGAACACCTTATCAAGCGGAGAATTTTGCAAAAAATGCGGAGGAAAAGGGTATTGAAGTGATTATTGCGGCTGCAGGAAAAGCGGCTCATTTACCGGGAGTATTAGCAGCTTATACACCTTTACCTGTTATTGGATTACCTATAAAGTCCTCTACTATGGATGGTCTGGATTCCCTGTTATCCATAGTGCAGATGCCAAAGGGAATACCCGTAGCCACCGTAGCCATTGATGGCGCGGAAAATGCAGCGTTATTAGCCGTTCAGATTTTGTCCCTTAAGTATGCGGATCTCAGACAAAAGATGAAGGATTATAAAAAGAAGATGGAAGAAGAAGTTATTGAAAAAGACATGGAATTTCAAAAAAGATAACAATAATTTTCAAAATATAAGGTGAAGCGAATATGGAAAATAAAAAAAATAATTTCGAATCAGGTTTAAAAGAAGAATGCGGTGTCATGGGGATTTATTCACCTGGACAAAAGGATGTAGCAAGAAGTGTCTACTTTGGATTGCATGCACTCCAACATAGAGGGCAAGAGAGCGCGGGCATTGCATCCAATAAAGATGGCAAGATACAATATTATAAGGAAATGGGATTGGTCCAAGAAGTATTTAATGATAGTATCATCGAAAGATTGAAAGGGAATATAGCCATAGGTCACGTTCGATATGCTACAGACGGTGAAAGCTATGTGGCCAATGCTATGCCTTTAGTAGTTTACCACAAGGGTGGAAGTTTAGCTCTTGCCCATAATGGTACTCTTGTGAATGCAGAAGAAATCAGAGAAGATCTTCAGGAACAGGGTGTCATATTCCAAACATCCATCGATTCAGAAGTCATAGCCAGTTTAATAGCACGCAATCGGAAGAAGCTGGATATTGAAGAGGCCATCAAGGAAACAACCAAGATAATCAAAGGCTCCTATGCTTTAGTTATAACCTATGAGCAAAAACTGATAGGGGTAAGAGATCCTAATGGCATAAGACCCTTATGCATAGGTAAAACAGAGGATGGCTACGCCATAGCCTCCGAAAGCTGTGCCTTTTCCGTCATAGGAGCAGAGTTTATCCGGGATGTAGAACCGGGAGAAATGGTTTTTATCGAGGACAATCAAATAAGAAGTGTCAAATTCGATGGATCAGGGAAAAAGGCTTTCTGTTCCTTTGAGTATGTCTATTTTGCCAGACCGGATAGCATCATCGACGGTAGGAATGTTTACATGGTTAGGAGAGATGCAGGGAGGATACTGGCCAGAGAAAATCCCGTTGATGCGGATCTTGTCATAGCCGTTCCGGATTCAGGGACTGTAGCAGCTATTGGATACGCTGAAGAATCAGGAATTCCTTTTGGCGAAGGACTGATAAAAAACAGATATATTGGAAGAACCTTTATCCAACCGGATCAAAGAACCAGGGAGCTTAGTGTCCATCTCAAGCTGAATGTCCTCAAGGAAAATGTAAAGGGCAAAAGGATTATTATGGTGGATGATTCCATCGTCAGAGGAACAACAAGCGCCAAATTAGTGACTATTTTAAAGAAGGCTGGCGCCACAGAGGTTCATATCCGCATCAGTTCACCTCCTGTAACCCACCCTTGCTTCTTTGGCATTGATACACCTGACAGAGAAAGTTTAATTGCTGCAACCCATTCTTTGGAAGAAATATGTGAAAAAACAGGTGCCGATAGTTTAGCCTATTTGAGTATAGAGGGACTGGTTGAAGCTATTCATTTACCGGGAAACCATCTTTGCACAGCTTGTTTCGATGGGGATTATCCGATGGGAGTACCTTCTGCCAAAAATATATCAGAGGAATGATGAGGAGAGAAGAATGAAAGAAACATTAACCTATAAAGATGCCGGAGTAGATATTCATGAGGGAGAGAAGGCTGTCAGCCTCATGAAAAAGCATGTGGAGAAGACATTTAATAAGCATGTTCTTACAGGCCTCGGTGGTTTTGGAGGAATGTATGCCTTGGATTTAGAGGGCATCCAAAAACCCGTTTTAGTATCGGGAACAGACGGAGTAGGAACAAAGTTAAAAATCGCTTTCATGATGGACAAGCATGATACCATAGGTCAGGATTGTGTAGCCATGTGTGTCAATGATATTTTATGTCAGGGGGCGAAACCTTTATTTTTCTTAGATTACATTGCTACCGGCAGGCTAACAGCTGAAAAGGTTGCGGATATTGTAAAAGGCGTTGCAGATGGTTGCCTAGAGGGTGAATGTGCTTTAATAGGAGGCGAAACAGCAGAAATGCCTGCATTTTACAGTGAAGGTGAATATGATATAGCCGGCTTTGCCGTTGGCATAGTTGACAGGGACAAGATAATAGATGGTTCCAAAATTAAAGAAAAGGATATCTTGATAGGTATCCCATCCAGTGGCATACACAGCAATGGTTATTCTCTTGTACGCAAACTGTTTTTTGAAAAGCTTGGCCTCAAAGTCGACGATTTTGTAGAGGATTTAAACAGCACGGTGGGGGAAGCTCTTTTAATGCCAACCCGTATCTATACAAAGTTATGTAACAGTATATTGCCTATACACGATGTACTGGGCATTGTGCATATCACAGGCGGTGGCTTCTATGAAAATATACCGCGCATCCTTCCTGAGGGTCTAGGCGCTCAGGTGGAATGTGGCAGCTGGGACATGCCTAAAATCTTTAATTTCATGCAGGAAAAAGGGAACATTCCAAGGGATGAAATGTATTCTACTTTTAACATGGGTATTGGACTGATGATGGTAGTCCGAGAGGAAGAAGCAGATTCGATTTTAAAGAATCTTGAAAATATAAATGAAAAGGCTTATAAGATAGGCCGCATTGTAAAAGGTCAAGGAGTTACATTATGTCCAAGGTAAAAATAGCAATGATGGTTTCCGGCGGAGGAACCAATATGCAAGCGGTTATCGATGCCATAGAAAAAGGAAAGATTCATGGAGAAATCAAGGTTGTTATTTCATCTAACCCTAAGGCTTACGCATTGGAAAGGGCAAAGTTACATAAGATAGAGGCCGTCTATATCGGCAAGGAACAATCGGCCGAAGAGATAAAAGAAAAAATACTTCAGGTCTTAGAAGAAAAAGAGATCGAGCTTATTGTATTGGCAGGCTATATGAGCATCCTTGATAAAACCATTATTGAGCAATATAAAAATAGAATTATTAATATTCATCCTTCTCTTATCCCAAGCTTTTGCGGAAAGGGATTTTATGGGAAGAAAGTACATCAAGCAGCTCTTGATTATGGTGTCAAGGTGACAGGGGCAACAGTTCATTTTGTTGATGAAGGTATTGATACAGGTAAGATCATTGCCCAAGAGGCCGTTTGCATAAAAGAGGATGATACAGCAGACAGCTTAGCTGAAAGAGTGCTGGAGGTGGAACACAAATTATTACCTCTGGCTATTCAAAAGGTTATTGAGAATCAGTTTTAATGTTAAAACATAAAACTATTGTTAATTATATAAGAATGCGGAGGTAAAACAATGATAAAAAGAGCATTAATAAGCGTTTCTGATAAAAGCGGTCTTGTGGAATTCGCTAAAAGACTTCAAGAAAAAGACATTGAAATAATTTCTACAGGTGGGACTGCCCAGCTTTTAAAAGAGAATGGTATGAAGGTCACAGGTATTTCCGAAGTAACGAATTTCCCTGAATGCCTTGATGGAAGAGTGAAGACCTTGCACCCATCCGTACATGGGGGTATTTTAGCCATGCGGGATAAAAAGGAACACATGGACCAATTAAAGGATTTAAACATAGAGACGATTGATTTAGTGGTTATTAACCTTTATCCTTTCAAGGAAACGATTATGAAAGCAGATGTAACCTTAGAGCAGGCTATTGAAAATATAGATATTGGTGGACCTACTATGTTGCGTTCAGCAGCCAAAAACCATAAAGATGTAACGGTTGTATGCGATCCGAAGGATTATGAAAGCATTCTGGCAGAAATGGGTGAAGCCAAGGAATTGTCTTATGAGACCAAGTATAAATTAGCCCTTAAGGTATTTGAGCATACAGCCAGCTATGATGCGATGATAGCCGAATATCTCAGAAAAGAAATAAAGGCAAAGCTGCCTGATAACATAACATTGACATTTGAAAAGGTTCAGGATTTAAGATACGGTGAAAATCCACATCAAAAAGCCATCTATTATAAAGAGGTAAAACCGGAAGCCGGTGCTTTAGTCAATGCTCTTCAAATCCATGGTAAAGAATTATCCTTTAACAACATCAACGACACCAACGGTGCCTTGGAGACATTAAGAGAGTTTTCTGAGCCGACTGTCGTAGCTGTAAAACACGCTAACCCTTGCGGAGTAGGGACAGGATATGATATCTATGATGCCTATCTAAAAGCCTATGAGGCAGACCCTGTTTCTATATTTGGCGGCATAGTAGCGGCAAACAGAACAATTGATGAACGAACAGCAGAAGAAATCAATAAAATTTTTGTGGAAATAGTCATAGCTCCGGATTACAGTCAAGCGGCTTTAAATGTTTTGACTCAAAAGAAAAACATTAGATTGCTGAAGCTGGATGACATCGGGGCAGCTTCTCAGCATGCTATGGATATCAAGAAAGTGAGCGGTGGTCTCTTAGTACAGGATAAGGATGATGCCTTATATCTGGAAGAAGATTTAAAAGTAGTCACAGACAGATTGCCAACAGAGAAGGAGATGGAGGATTTAATCTTCGGACTTAAGGTGGTCAAACACGTTAAATCCAATGCCATTGTATTATGTAAGGATTCTAAAACCATAGCTGTAGGTCCTGGGCAAGTCAACAGAATTTGGGCGGTGGAAAATTGTATTAAGCAGGCGATAGAACCAACAAGAGGCAGTGTCTTAGCATCGGATGCATTTTTTCCATTTGATGATTGTGTGACAGAAGCAGGAAAAGCCGGTATAACTGCCATCATTCAACCGGGCGGCTCTATCCGAGATGAGGATTCTATCAAAAAAGCCAATGAATTAGGCATTGCCATGGTCTTTACGAACATGAGGCATTTTAAGCACTAATTTTTTATAAGGCTTAGCTAGAAAGGAGACGGGATACATGCAGGAGATTAAATCAAAGATCACTGGTGTTTTAATTGTATTGCTGCTGATTTCCCTGTGGGGGAATTTTAGAAATTATAACCGATTAAATGACCTTCAATACGACATCAATAAAGTTTCTAATAACCTGGAACATCGCATCAATGATATTAATCGCAGCGTGAGCGATACCTTGAATGAATTTAAAAGGGAAACCATGTGGGTCAGGGAATCCTCCTTTGACATTGTTAGATTTTCTGAAGATTTAGATGAGGCCACTTTAAAGATTAGGATGGACCTCAATGAGAAACAGAAGGGTGAAAAGCTTGTAGTCGTTGCGAACTCTATAAAAGGAGAAGAAAAGCTTGAATTTGAGCTTCCTGAAAGTTCTGATTTAACCTATCAATTGGAGATAACCCTTCCTGTGAAAGAGTATGCTCTACAATTGTTAGGTGAAAGTAACGGTAACCTGAGGAGTGACTTACTTGAAAGAATTGATTTAAGCAGCTATAAAAACGGGATCATGAGCATAGATGCTGAAATTATACAAGGAACCTATGATGAAAAGGAAGAGGAAGGTTACTATTCCTTCTTTGTTGCGGTCGATCAGATGCTAAAAGGTGAAAAAATGTTTGCAGAGTACTTGACGGGTTTGGAAATAACCGACATTACTGCAGATGTTTATATGGATAATGAATATATCAATACCATTGATTTTTTAAATGAAAAGAATTATTTGCCTATGGATATAAAGGATCTAGGTCGTAGAATTCCTGAATCAGCGATATCCACCTTCCATCCGGCAGAATATGAAAGGAAGCATTTCTTTTCGGGAAGGTATGCGATAAAAGGAATACAGAATTTTGATTTTTCAGGGATTGTCTTTCATATCCAGGTGAAAGACAATAAAGGCAATACCTATCATGAATTTATGGGGGAAGGTCCATACGATTATAAGAAAATGATAGAAGAAAAAAGCGTACAATAGGAGGCTGGGAAAGATGAAAATATTGGTTGTAGGTAGTGGCGGCCGTGAGCATGCAATCCTATGGAAATTATCACAAAGCAAGAAAATAAGCAAACTGTATTGTGCACCCGGAAATGCTGGGATTGCCAGCTTAGCAGAATGTATTGATATTAAGGCCGAAGATATCCAAAGTTTATGCGGCTTTGCAAAGTTAGAAAATATTGACTTAACTGTAGTAGGTCCGGAGGTTCCTCTCACTGAGGGCATTGTTGATGTCTTTGAAAAAGAAGGCCTTCAGGTATTTGGACCCAATAAAAAATGTGCACAGCTCGAAGGAAGTAAGGCCTTTACCAAGGATTTTTTAATAAGACATCATATTCCTACAGCTCAGTATAAAGAATATACCAGCTATGAAGAAGCGCGGAAGGATATCGGCATTTATGGCTATCCTATGGTAATCAAGGCAGATGGACTGGCCGCCGGAAAAGGTGTAGTGATTCCCGAAAACAAAAAGGATGCCGAAGTAGCTTTAAAGGAAATGATGGCTGATAAAGTCTTTGGGGCGGCAGGGGACAAAGTAGTTATTGAGGAATTTCTTACAGGAATAGAATCTTCTATACTTTGTTTTGTGGATAAAAATACGATTATTCCTATGGTGTCCGCCCAAGATTATAAAAAAATAGGAGATGCTGATAAGGGTCCAAATACAGGTGGAATGGGAACCTATTCACCCAGTTTAATCTATGATGATACATTAGATAAAAAAATAAAAGAAGAAATCTTAAAACCAATACTAGAAGGATTTAAAAAGGACGGACTTGATTTCAGAGGCATTCTCTTTGTTGGACTGATGGTAAGGGATGGGGAGCCAAAGGTTTTGGAGTTTAATGTAAGGTTTGGCGATCCGGAAACTCAAACGGTTATCACTAGGCTTGAAACAGATTTAGTTGAGATCATGGAAAGCATTTTGGAAGATAGACTTAAAGACCAGGAAATCAGATGGAGCTCAAAAGAAACTGTCTGTGTTGTCATGGCTTCCGGTGGATACCCGGGAGATTATGAAAAGGGAAAGGTTATAGAGGGGCTGGATAAGGTGGATGAAGACATTATAGTATTTCATGGGGGAACTAAATTACAGGGAGATAAAATAGTTACCAATGGCGGCAGGGTATTAGGTGTTACTGCCTTTGGAAAGACTCTCAAAGAGGCAAGAGAAAAAGCTTATAAAAATGTGGCCAAAATAAGCTTTGAAGGTGCCCAATATAGGCAAGATATAGGGAAAATTAAAGGAGAATCAAATGATGGTACTTAAAAATAAATTAGGAATTACTAAGGATTCGGAACTTGCATATATTGAAGAAGAAATGAGCAAGAAAAAAGCTCTTGAACTCTTTGAAAAGGGTCTATTAGAAACTTTTGAAGTAGGAACATTTAAGGGTTTATCAGATATCCATCAATATTTATTTGGGGATATTTACGATTTTGCCGGCAAAGTACGTGATGTAAATATTTCAAAAGGAAATTTTAGATTTGCGCCTGCTCTTTACCTTGATGCGGCACTCAAGAATATTTCTAAGATGCCCCAATCAACCTTTGATGAAATTATAAAAAAATATGTTGAAATGAATGTTGCACATCCTTTCAGGGAGGGCAATGGAAGAAGTATTAGAATATGGCTGGATGTTATATTAAAAAGAGAATTAAAAAGGGTAGTTGATTGGAGCAAGATAAATAAAGAAGATTATCTTCTCGCAATGGAAAGAAGCCCAATTAGAGATGTTGAAATTAGGTTTCTCCTTGAATCTGCACTTACGGACCAAATTTATAATCGTGAAGTTTACATGAAAGGTATTGATGCAAGCTATGATTATGAGGGCTATAATATATTCAAAATAGAGAATCTTAAGGGT
>CAYSBC010000034.1:15118-21697 GCA_964429195.1 uncultured Eubacteriales bacterium
ATCCCCGCGCTAGCTTTAAAATCTCCTTGTCAGATAATCACATCATAAAATTTTCTTAGAATTCCTTGACAAAATAAAAAACCCTAGTATACTATACATCATAACATACTATACCCCAGTAGGGTATACAGACTTGATAAGGAATTAACTTTTTACATGGAGGATAAAAAAATGGATATAGATAAAAATAATGAAGGTATTTGCCAGTTTTGCGGCAAGAAATCAACACATAGAGAAGAAAAACTAAAATCAAATCTGATGACCAGACTTAACAGGGTGGAAGGACAAATCCGCGGTATAAAGGGTATGGTTGAAAGGGATGCCTATTGTGATGATGTGATCAATCAGATTTCAGCTGCCCAAGCAGCTTTAGGCGCTATAGGAAAATTGGTTTTAGAAAATCATATTAGAGGATGCTTAGTTTCAGGAATTAAAGACGGTGATGATGAGATTGTTGATGAGTTGGTTCTAACAATAAAAAAAATGCTTTAAGTATTTAAGAAAGGAGAATGACCTATGGAAAGGGAAAGTATAAAGATAAGCGGTATGACCTGTGCTGCCTGTTCCCAAAGGATAGAAAAAATGGTTGGGAAACTGGATGGAGTGAAAAATTCATCAGTCAATCTAGCGACAGAAAAATTGTCTGTTGAGTATGATAAGGAGCAGGTGGATTTATCAAGGATAAAGGAAACCATTGAAAAAATAGGATATGGTGTTGTAGAAGAAAATAAGAATAGCAGCCTTACCCTACCTATAGGGGGTATGACCTGTGCTGCCTGTTCCACCCGCCTGGAAAAAGCCTTAAATAAGGCGGAAGGTATTGCAAAGGCAAATGTAAACCTGGCTACGGAAAAGGCAACCATAGAATATGATCCCTCAAAAATTAAATTATCTGCTATTAAAGACTTGATATCGAAAGTAGGTTATGAGCCACTTGATGCAGAAGGTGATAGTAATTTAGATGAAGATGCTCTGGATAAGGAAAAGGAAATTCAGACTTTAAAAAGAAAATTGATTTTTTCCGCCATCTTTGCCATTCCCCTTTTTTATTTGGCAATGGGTCCTATGATTCCTGGGCTGCCCTTATTGATACCAAGGTTTGTGAATCCGAATTTAAATCCCTTAAACTATGCTTTAGCCCAGCTCCTTTTGACCATACCTATAGTCATAGCAGGATATAGGTTTTATACTGTTGGATATAGGGCACTTATACAAAGAAGTCCTAATATGGATTCTCTTATTGCCATTGGAACCACAGCGGCTATTATATATAGCCTATATTCCACATATCAGATAAAGCAAGGAAATGTTCATGCTCTTCATGGTCTTTATTTTGAATCGGCAGGAGTCATTATTACTCTAATCTTAGTAGGTAAAACCTTAGAGGCTATTTCCAAGGGGAAAACATCGGAGGCTATAAAAAAACTAATGGGTTTGGCTCCAAAGACAGCCACGGTTATTATGGATGGCAAAGAGGTGGAGCTAGCCATAGATGAGGTGGAAATCAATCATATTATCTTGGTAAAACCAGGTGAAAGGATACCTGTGGATGGCATAGTTGTCAGCGGCTATACTGCTATAGATGAGTCCATGCTCACTGGAGAGAGTATTCCTATAGATAAAAAAGAGGGTGATCCGGTATATGCTGCAAGTATAAATACAAATGGTATGATCCAATTTAAAGCTACTAAAATTGGGAAAGATACTGCATTGGCACAAATCATAAAACTGGTAGAGGATGCCCAGGGGTCTAAGGCTCCAATTGCAAAGATGGCTGATATTGTATCGGGATATTTTGTACCCATAGTTGTACTTATAGCCATCATCTCTTTTGCTATTTGGATGATAGCCGGGCAAACCGTGACTTTTGCCTTGACTATATTTATATCCATATTGGTCATAGCCTGTCCGTGTGCCCTAGGTCTGGCAACGCCTACAGCCATTATGGTGGGTACAGGAAAAGGCGCAGAATACGGTATTTTGATTAAAAGCGGCGAAGCATTAGAAACAGCCCATAAAATAGATACCATAATATTTGATAAAACCGGTACTATCACAGAGGGAAAACCTAAGGTGACAGATGTTATAACTGTATCGGATATATCCAGAGAAAGAATGCTGCAAATTGCAGCCTCCGGTGAAAGAGGTTCAGAGCATCCACTGGGAGAAGCCATTGTAAAGGCTGCCGAGGAAGAGGCTATAGAGCTGCTGGATTTAAAAAAATTCGAGGCCATTCCGGGGCATGGTATTGTTGTATCTATAGATGATGCGGAAATTTTTATTGGAAATAGGAAGCTTATAACTGATAAAAATATATCTTTAGATGAGTTTGAAAAGGATTCTGATAGACTTGCTGATGAAGGAAAGACTCCAATGTATGTTGCTATAAACGGTAAGTTATCCGGTATAATCGCAGTAGCAGATGTAATCAAAGAAAGCAGTGCAAGGGCAATTAAGAAACTTCAATCGATGAACATTGAAGTGGCAATGATAACAGGGGATAATCGTAAAACTGCAGAGGCTATTGCAAAGCAAGTGGGCATTACCAGGGTATTAGCAGAGGTTTTACCGGAAGATAAGGCTAATCAGGTTAAAAAGCTTCAAGAGGAAGGCAAAAAAGTATCCATGGTAGGAGACGGTATTAACGACGCACCCGCCCTTGTTCAAGCTGATATTGGTATTGCTATTGGGTCAGGTACAGATGTAGCAATGGAATCAGCAGATATAGTTCTTATGAAAAGCGATTTAATGGATGTTCCTGCAGCCATACAACTAAGTAAAAATACCATAAGGAACATCAAACAAAATCTAGCATGGGCTTTTGGTTATAATACGGCAGGGATTCCAATAGCCGCCGGACTGCTTTATGTCTTCGGAGGACCTCTTCTTAACCCAATGATTGCAGCAGCGGCAATGTCTCTTAGCTCCGTATCCGTATTAACAAATGCGCTAAGGTTAAAAAGATTTAAGCCTTATTAAGCAATATTTATTTTAAATAAGGCTTAAGGGATTAATACGAAATTAGTTATAATTAAAGAAAAACACCATAGAAAAATTTTAAGGAGGATTTTATAATGGAAAAGATAATTTTAAAAGTTGACGGTATGTCTTGTTCTCATTGCGAGAATGCGGTAAAAAATGCAGTAGGGGCTCTTGACGGAGTGAAAAGTGTTACAGTGAATTTGGCAGGAAAAGAAGTTACTGTTGAATATGAGCCTTCAAAGGTAGACTTAGATAAAATAAAAAATGAGATTCTTGAACAAGGATATAGTGTTCTCAACTAAAAATATCAGATTAACGAAAACGTACATGCATGAGAGTGTACGTTTTTTGTTCGTATCAAGGAACAATGTTGAACTTTAACCGTCTAACTCCTAAAGAAAAAAATGGAGAGGATGATTATTTTCATGAAAGCGAACAAAGTTAAAAATGTTCTTATAACAGGCACATTATGTGCTACATTACTGATACCAACCTATGGGCAGAGCACATTACCTGCTCATTGGGCACAAATACAAATAGACCAATTAGCTGCCCATGTTGACGTAAGCCTCCTATTTCAAGATAAAAATCTTGACAATTCTATAACATCGGAAGATTTTATAAACCTTATCAGGTCAACCCTGGATGAGGAATACGATGGCCAACCTGAATCCATAACCAGAGAGGTTATTGTTCACGAGATGACAAAAATATGGGCTGCCAAAACGAATCAGCAATTAGATGAAATTGCAACGATTAAAATGATAATCTATGGGGATACAAGTGAAATAGATCCTCGGTACAATCATAGTGTTACAGTAGCCTATATGAAAAACATAGCTATAGGCAAAGGAGAAGGTCTCTTCGATCCCAAGGCGGATGTCACCTATGGGGAAATAGCTACCCTCATCAATAACACAGATAAGGCTATAAAGGATACTCTGGAAAAGCCTATTATGGAAGGAAGATACGAGACAAGAGGAAGCTATAAAATAGAAGATGACAAGGTAGTCTTTGATTTTGAACTGATGAGTCATTACACGGAAACTCAAAAGCTACAACTTAGCTCTGGTCAGCAGTTTGAAATTATTATAACGGATGAAGAAGACAAAGAAGTTTACAGATATTCGGATGGTAAGTTCTTTACATTAGCTCTTGTGATGAAAGACATTGGACCAGGAGAAACTCTTAAATGGCAGGACGAATGGGACATGACGAATAAGGAAGGGGAAAGACTGACATCCGGGAATTACAAAGCTAAGATAAAAATCTTGGTGCTGAATGAAGAAGAAAAACAAGTTGATGAAGACCAATTGACAACCATCCTTGAGTTCAATTTAGCATAAAAAAATACAAAAAGGGCTTTCTCTTGAAACTAGCAGGATAGCCCTTTTTTGTATCTATTCATACATATTGTTATCATACCAATCTAAGCCCATTTTCTTTTTATCTGTCTTATTAAATGAAGCGACAGCATCCCAAGCTTCATCGCCTATATAAACATCCTCATAAAAGCGAGGGTCTAACAAGTCTTCTTCTACAGGTCGGCTTTCTTCATCTTGATCAAGTAGAAGACTATCTGTTTCACAGTCAATGCAATCTATGGCATCCGGTAATATCTCCAGCCTATCCCTATCAATTTCCTTGCCACAGGTTATACACTTACCATAGGTACCTTTTTTTATTCGAACCAATGCAGCATCAATTTTTTCTAATTGCTCGATTTCATTATTTTTAAGATTTTGGTACATTTCGGAGTCAAAGGTTTCAGTACCCGAATCCCCCGGATGATTATCATAATTAGATAATTCAGAGTTAACAAACTGGCTGTTTTCAATATTTTCATTCATTCTATCCAAAGTGCTTTGCATCGATTTTTTTTCTTTAAGAAGTAACTGTTCAAAATATTTCATATCTTGTTTGTCCATAAAAATCACCTCAGTTTTAGTGAGGGTACCTTATGATTTATTAAAAATCATAAGAATACCCTCTTTGGGATACATGTAGGTTATATTATCTTCTTGAAGAATCAGTAGGGTAAATCATCTTTAAATATTCCTCAATAACTTCAGGGCTGTTCAGGTCCACCTGAATATATCCATCCATAGAATTCATAAAATTAGCTACTTTATTCAGTTCTTTTTGGCTATCTGTTGATTGTTGATTCAAATTATGGCTCATCATATTCAACCTCTTTCTATAATTTTTCAAACCTACAATACTATTGTGTACATTTTCGATAGAATTAAAAAAAATTTATTTTGTAAGTTATGGATGTCGTGTTAGATTTATGGTTTTACGGAAGATTATTTTAAAAAAAGATAAGAAAGGAGTATAGTTTTCCGATTATAAGAAAAAATATTAAAAACAACAACAGGAGGAAAAAAAATGGCACTTAAAACACGGGAAGATTACATTCAATCTCTAAAAAAAATGCGTCCCAATGTCTACAAAATGGACGAACTCATAACAGATGTGACAACTCATCCGGCTACCAAAAGATTAATTGAAACTCACGCTATAGGATTTGATGGTGCTCACGATGAGAAAACAAAGGATCTCTTTACAAAGAAATCAAGTATAACAGGTGAAGTGGTGCATCGTTGGACAGACATCATGACAAATCATGAAGAGCAAATGATGAATTCAAAATTTAAAAGGCAAATGTTTCGATTAACAGGTACCTGTCATGCATCTCAATGCGTTGGATGGCAGATACTGAATGTATTATGGGGTGTAACCCATGATATCGATAAGGAACATGGTACAAAGTATCATGAAAGATTAAAAAACTATATTATAAAAGCTCAAGAAAATGGTTGGACAATGGCAGGGGCCTTGACAGACGGTAAAGGTGACCGATCCTTAAACCCAACAAAACAACCGGATCCGGATGCTTATGTACACATTGTTGAAAGAAGAGATGACGGTATTGTCGTTCGTGGATGTAAGGCAATGATAGCAGCAGTTGCAGCAGCCAATGAGGTTTTTGTAGTTCCAACAACCGGCCTAGGTCCGGACGGTGCGGATTATGCCGTAGGCTTTGCAGTACCACGGGATATAGAAGGTCTAACGATAGTAGAATGTAGGGGCCCAAGTGATGGCAGAGCTTATGAAGGTGAAACTTGGGATTATCCGGATACAGATATTACCCAAGGCTATCTCATCTTTGATAATGTTTTTGTTCCAAATGAGCGTGTCTTTATGGCTGGTGAGTTTAAATATGCAGGTGAATTTATTGGAGGCTTTACAGCGAATTACAGAGCTAATATAGGTGCTTGCGTTGCCGGCCAAGGAGATAATATGATTGGTTCAGCGGTCATTGTATCGAGAGCCAATGGTATTTCAGAAAAGAAATTCTACGATAAGATTGTCGATATGGCTATTTATAATGAAACAACCTATGTTATGGGTATAGGTTCAGTAGCTTTAGGACATCAGCATGCCGCTGGAAACTGGCTTTGCGACACCTTATCGGCACATGCCAATAAATATAATGTTGGTTATTTCCCATGGCTGACCAAAAGACTTTGCCAAGATATTTGCGGTGGCTTAGTTGAAACCGGATGCTTCCCATCTTACAAAGACTTCCAAAGC
>CAYSBC010000035.1:0-21169 GCA_964429195.1 uncultured Eubacteriales bacterium
TCAATACCATCAGCAAGACAGACAAACAATGATCCATAGCCAATATTGAATATCTGTTTACCCTCCACAACTTCGGTTTCAATTGGATATGTCAAGTCGATACCGTATTTAAGCATGATTTCATATAGTACATCTTCTTCAGTTCTGCCATCTACATAGTTGCTTACCATATCCATCAAGCTGCTTTCAAGATTTTCATAATCAGGATTCCACTTTTTCAGATTGGAGCTATCAAGCTTAAATACCTTAAAGCCAATATCCGGTACTTCCTTTGGCTCTTCGCCAAGCTTCAATTGCTGTCCTTGCATTTCTTTTTTTATCTTTTCACCGGCACGTCTTATACGCTCTTTGCCGATTTCACAGATATTTTTATACCCAGCTTTATATGCTTCACTTTTTTCATCTATTGGCTCAGGCAGCTGTACCATGATGAACTTACGGTTGCCTCCATCTTCTGCATTGAGTTGCAATATTGCGTGAGCTGTTGTGGCAGAGCCTGAAAAAAAATCGAGGATAATATCATTTTCTGATGCCCCTAATTTAATACAACGAGATATTGTACCAATTGGCTTTGGTTTTGGAAAAATTCTTTTATCAAAATCTAAATTTATGAATTCTTCACTTCCCCTTTCACTATTTACGTCTTTAAAAGTCCATGCGCTTGTTGGTTTCAATAAACTTCTTTGATCTAAATAGTCTTTTTCCATTACGCCCCAAACCTTCCTAGCTGGCATAAATTTCGGTATTAAAGATCTTATTTGGTTTTTTGCTGTATCCAATCCCCATCTCCAATTACCTTCTTTTCCATCTTTTCTTTGAGGTTTAATTTGTATATAGTCTTGTGGCGTATTGTTTTCCTTTGAAGGATAAAAATCACTTGTTCTTTCATTATAATAAAAATAATAAAATAAATTAGGTCTATCCTCTCTTAAATCGTTTTCTCCCGTTTTTCTAAGGTCTATTTCCCTATATTTACGTCCATTAGTATCAACCTTATTATACCTGGTAATTACTTCTTGAGTTGGGGCAAATCCAAACCAACGCAATCCATTTATTAATTTTGCATATACCAATATATACTCATGAGCTGTTGCTATAAATTTATCATCAGACCTTCCTTTTGGATTATTAATATTTGCGATAATGCCTACTTGATTTAATTCTCCAAAAATTTGATTACCAACTCTGATTATGTTCCCCAATTCATTTCCGTCAATAGAAATAAAGATAACTCCATCATCAGTCAATAGGTTCCTAGCAAGCCTTAAACGTGAGTACATCATATTCAGCCAGTCAGTGTGGTATCTTCCGCTGGTTTCGCTGTTCGTGCTAAGCTTTTTGCCTTCCTTGTCAGTTTGCCCTGTTATCTCAAAATAGTTCTTAATATTATCTTTAAAATCATCTTTATATACGAAATCACCGCCGGTATTATAAGGAGGATCAATATATACCATCTTAATTCGGTTATGATAGGTTTTTTGCAGCAACTTTAATACTTCAAGGTTATCACCCTCAATGTACAGGTTCTCTGTAGTATCCCAATCCTTGCTCTCTTCCTTGCGTGGACGAAGCGTTCCTGTACTCGGCGTTTGCGACAGCCTGAGCGCTCTCGATTTGCCGTTCCATTCAAAGCGGTATCTTTCCTCTTTATCCTCAACATACTCGCCCAGAATTTCTTGCAAACGCTCAAAATCGATTTTATCTTCGTTGAATACTTCGGGAAAGAGTTGTTTTATCTTTGCAATGTTGTCAGCTAGGATATCTGCTGATGTGCCGGGTAGTTTATTCATGTGGGTCCTCCTTGAGTTCATATATATAGTCATATTCAATGTTGTTTATGTGTAATTTTTTTGCAATAATTAAACCAAAATTAAATAAAAATTTCTGAGTATATTCTTTACTATCTTTATGTGCTAATCTAAGTGTAACACAAAAACTAGCTTTGAAATATAATAGTACTTCATCATTATTACCTAAAACTTCTTTCATCTTAGTACTTGGATTTGTGTTCATAAAATCTATCATTAGTTCGCTATTACTTAAAATTGTATAGCCTTCTATCCATTTTGACACAGGTATTTCATCATGTGTTAAAAATTCTAACTTCATATTTGATATATTAACTATTTTAATAGGAAATCGATTTTCGTTATTTAAAAATAATTGGATATTTATTTCTTTATCCGAAAACCCCATCGTTTCGCCATTTGATAATAGTTTTAATGAAGGTATCATTTTTCGTTCTTCTATACTTAGAATATTCTTATTCTGTTTTAGAGCAACAATTCCTAAATAAACCGTACCAATAAAAGCTAGAAATCCCCCAATAAAACCTAATAAATCGCCTGCACTGATACTTGTGTTTTTTGGTATGTATTTCATCGGATACATAAAATGCACAATTAGATAAATAAGAGGAATTCCAATTAAAGCGATGATTAACCAAAACCATAATTTTTCATATATTTTGTAATTATTATTCATGCTCAACCCCGCCTTCAACTTGCTCTTGCTTTACCATAACTATCTTTTTCTTACTTGTAAATAGAATCGGATAGACTACTTACTATTAAAGTAATCAACTAACTTCTTTGATAACTGGTTTGCGTGCTCGTATTCAATATATTCAATATTAGCTAAATCAGAAATATGCTTTGTTTCCTTATCCTTGATAATTATCGTTTCCTTGCCTAGTCCATATGATAAGCCTAATTCAAGCATTACGTTTGGGTTGTGCCCCGATATATTAAAAATTAAGTATTTGCATATTTGCATTTGTTCGCAAATCTTGCACATTATATCTTTATTTGATATTTTCTCGTCTGCTCTAAATGTTACCATACCAAGTGATTCTACTGCTATTTTGACTCCATACTCATAACTGTCTAAGTATTTTTTATCAAAAGGCATTCCAACAAATACTTTACTATTATCAAGCTTGGGATTTTTAGGACAATGATCTATATCCATTTTCAAGCATTTACGCATTTGATTTTTAGAAATTATTTTTAAGCTATCTTTCGATTCTTCTTGTATCACCATATCATCTATAACACTTCTTGTAGAATCTATTGCAATATTAAATCGGACTGTTATAGACTCCCGAACAGTCTTTTTTGTTGACGAATACTCATGCTCTAATATTGAAAATTGTTCTAATGGTATTCCTGTGCTCTTATGATATTTCTTAAGTATTTCATTGTAACGCCTAATATAGCTGACCATGGCATTTGTATATAAATAATCAGTAGTTTCACTATAAAACTTCAATTCCTTCTTTATTTTTAAAATTTCGGCACTAAAATGTTTTAGTATTGTGATTTTACTAGCCATAGCCATCTCCTCACTGTAAACACCCAATTAATTTTCTTCTTGTGTCATCCAGTTTCTTTATTTCCATATTCATCTCCATTTTCTTATTAAAATGCACCTCATTTTTAATTTTATTTCTTAATGAGATAATATCAAAGTCAATTAGCTCTATTTGATGCAGTATTTGATTTACCTTATTTACTTCCATATCTTTTATGCTATTAAAATCAGTAGCGTATCTTGAGGCTTTGTAAAGGATAACTCTATCAACAAAGTCATTATAAAAATTATAAAAATTTGCATGTGATAAAAATGGTACATTAAGGCTTTTCAAAAACTGTTCCTCATTTGTCTCTAGGGCCTCCATATCTAGCCAGCTGGCAAAGTAATGTTCCTCAATAGTATTTTTTGTGCTGTCAGCTTGATTGGTTCTTTTATGACAAACATTTATTAATGTTTTACTATCACATTCAAGCAATAATACTATTGGATATGGTATGGTCTGCTGAACTATTTGTGCGATTCGTTTATACTTCTTTTCTTCACTTAGATTAATTGTAATAAACGCTATTTCTTCGTAACTGCGAATGCCATCTTTATAACTTTTAATATTTATCGTTTGTTCATTTAGCTGGTTGTTCAGTGTTATTTTATTTATGGTATCAATGAACAGTTTTTTATCAGCAGTGCTAAGAGAACCATTATCATAAAACATTTTTTTAGGAATGTTATTGCCGAAGTAACAACTATTGGGGAGATTGAAATATTGCAAAATGCTACCCATAATCCAGCCCTCACATAATAACCAAGAATGATACAAGCTCAAAATCTTCTAATCCTGAGATCATATTCTTACTTAGCTTAGTTCCGCCCTTTGAAAACAGACTTGCGACACCTAATTCTTCAGTTTTGCCAATAATATTCGATATTGATTTTTCAAGTAAATCTGTATACTTGTCCATTTGATATCCATCTTTTGTTTTACTATTAAAAAGTTCCGCCAAATCATGATATACATCACGTTTCCCTGAACATAGTTTTTTATAAAAGTCGAGTATTTTTTTTGTATGCAAATAGCTGTACCTTATAGTTCCGTCATCACAAACATAAACCATATAATAAGGATATAGCGCATTGGTTTCCTCAGGCATAACCTCTTTGTTTACTTGTTTTAAAGTAAAAATTACACCTTTATTTATCTCCGTCCCCAACACTTCATCTTCAGGAGTTGTAATTGCATACATGCCTAATGGCGTTTCTTCAAGGTCTTTCTTATTGGTTTTCATATATTCCATTAGATCCATCTTAAAATCGTTAAATGTCATATCAGTAATTGATATTCCGCCTGCGATATCTTCTAAATCTATAACTTCATCCTGCAACTGTTTCAATTGTTTTCTTCTATATTCCAGATCATTCATTCTTTTATTGCTATCTGAATCAATAACATTTTCCTCGCCAGTTGCAGACACATCAAGTAGTACCATGCGCCCCATTACTCTCGCTTCAAGATTGATATACTCATCCAGCTCCATATTGGCCCAAAAGTTAACAAGTTGTACTTTATCATTTTTTGAGCCTAGTCGGTCAATTCTTCCGAAGCGCTGAATAATACGAACGGGGTTCCAATGAATATCATAGTTTACTAAGTAATCACAATCTTGAAGATTCTGCCCTTCTGAAATACAGTCAGTTGCAATGAGTATGTCAATCTCGTCTTCTATATCAGGATATATTTTACCTCTTTCTTTTGATACAGGAGAGAAATTTGTAAGTATTGCATCAAATTCTTTTCGTTTCAGACCTTTTAGGTTAGTTTTATTCTGTCCGGTACCAGTAACAAGTGCTGTACGTATACCGAACTCTTTCTTTGCCCAATCAGCAATATTATCATATAAGTAATTAGCAGTATCAGCAAAAGCGGTAAAAATAAGAACTTTTTTATTATTGCTATTCAATGGATTTAACTGTTTGCCATTAATAACATTTTTCAATGCTGCAAGCTTTGCATCTCTTTTAGGAGTAATTTTTGCACTTTCAATCAGTAAACTTTCAAGTCTATCTCTTTCATCAACTAAGTCCTGCATCCACTTAATTTTATCAACATCTTTCAATAGAACCTTTACTTTATTACCGATTAGCGTGTCATAATTATCATCATCAACATCGACATCGTTAATATCTAAACCCATATCATCGTCTGGATTATGATTATCAATTTTATTAATCAAAGTATCTATATCTTGTAAAATCTTTGAAACCGTAAGACCAAATGAGTATATTGAGCTCTCCATACGCTTTAAGATATTAACCCTCATTAAGTTGACTAGACTCTGCTCTCTGTCTGTTTGTTTAAATACCGATTGCCCACCCTGAACTTCTATATCATATTTCTGACTATATTCACGCTGCTTTTCGGGAAGCACATATTTTAGCGGAGAATATGAACTCATATTAAGATTGCGGATAGTCTTGTTTATGTCCTTCAACGGGGGGAATTCATTTTCCAAATCAATATCTGTTTTTTTATTTATTGGCACTTCTCTATCTGGGAATTTGCCGATTTCCTCTAAGTTATAGTATTTTTCAATATGCTTTCTTGAACGTGCTATTGTAACTGTATCCAAAAGCTTGAAATAATCCATATTCATCATTTCGATAAATTCATCTACGTTGCGATTATCTTCAGGTAAGTCCAACCAACGATTAAATATCAGTTGGGCACGTCTTAATGTTTGTTCAATACTGACAATTCCTTCATCTGTTAAGGCTGAGTCTTTTCCTTCCGTAATAAAAGCTATCTGATTTTTTATATCATTCATTCGGTTGTTTACAGGTGTTGCAGAAAGCATAAGAATTTTAGTTTTTACACCTTTTTTGATGACTTCATTTAATAGCCGTGAATATCTGGTTTCTTTATCTTTTCTAGGATTATTATTTCTGAAATTGTGTGATTCATCTATCACAATTAAATCGTAATTTGACCAGTTTATGCTTTCTAAATTGATTTCTCCCGATTTACCTTCGTATCTACTTAAATCGGTGTGATTTAATACATCATAATTGAACCTATCCCCTACAAGAAGATTTCTTTTATCGTTTTGAGTGTAAACTGTCCAGTTCTCTCTTAATTTTTTTGGTGCAAGAACCAAAACTCTATCATTTCTTAACTCATAATATTTAATTACCGCTAACGCCTCAAATGTTTTCCCTAGTCCAACAGAATCCGCAAGTATACAACCATTAAATTTTTCCAGCTTATCTATTGCTCCAATAACACCGTCTCTTTGGAATTTATATAACATGTTCCAAATAGCAGTATCTTTAAACCCTGTTTTCGTTTTCACGATATTTTCTTCAACAAGTGACTCAATGTCATTACTGAAAATATTATATAGTGTCACAAAATATATAAATTCAGGAGTGTTTTCTCTATATAGAATTTGCATATGTTCTAACACTTCTTGTTTTACATCCTTAACCGCTTCATTGTTACTCCACAATTCATTAAACATCATCAAAAAACTTTCAGTGAATGCTTTACCATACATGCAAAGATTACTATCTAATCTATCTGAGTTGGTGATACCCAGTCCATCTGTTGAAAAATCTACCGTTCCGTGAATTAAAGTATCATCATATTCATGTTGCATATGAATAAAACGTGGTTGTGCAGGATTAGGTCGTAATAGTGATTTAATTTCTACTTTTTCAGCTAGCCATTCAGCGCATTCTTTTGCTATATGAGCTTGCTTCATTTCATTTTTCAGCTTTATTTCAAATCTGTTACCTGACAAGATTTTTGAGGATCTATTATCTATATAGTACTCACGTATTAATTCGTCTTCATTGTTTACAAAAGTCGGCTCAGTAAATATAAAACGCATGCTTTCGATTCTTGAGAGTTCTTCCTTCATTTTCTCAAATGCATAAATCGTAAAATAGGCTGAAATTACTGATAACTTGCTATTTAGTCTCAAGTTATTGCTTAATTCTTCGTATACTTTTTTCCCTCTTTTATTATCAATAGTAAGAACTGGCTTTGATATTTTGCTTGTCTTAAAAGCTATATTCTCAATTATTATGTTATTATCTATAGCATATAAGTAAGTATGTTCAGTATCACTTGCACGCCCATCATAGTAGCAAATTAACTTATTCGAATTATCTATAAGAAAACGATTCCGCACATTGTAAGTTCCCTTCGTTTTCTTATTACTTAAAATAATTACTTCATCACAATTGCCCAGCAAATTATTATATTTAACTAAATCCACATTATGAAATTCCATATAATGATCCTTGTATGGTATTGCAGCAATAATTTTAATTGCATATTCTCTTTTTTGTTCAAAAACGATTTCTGCGGCGTAGGTATCAAATCCCTGTTCCATACCAATAAGAAAGGTGTCAAATCCATCGTTAATACTTTTTACTATACATTCTTTAATTGCTTCTTTTATTTCAATAATAATGGAGGTGGTGTCATCACCAGCATTAGGCAACATTGAAGCCCTATATCCACAAATAGCTGCAGTTTTGGTTTTATTCATCCCTATTTTCTCTTTTCCTTAAATCAACTGGTTTTTTTGCATCTATCGGAATTGCCCATGCCCGTTTCCCAATCTTAAAAGCACCTTCTACACGATTTTGATCGCACAAAACTTGTACCCGTCTTTTGGTTATACCCCATTTTTCAGCAGCTTCTTGCGATGAAATATAATCCATAAATTTAATCTCCACAGTTAAACAATAATTGTGTTTATTATATACCTATAAGCGAACAAACTCAATGCCTAATATGGAAATAATAGCCTTTAAAAGTATATATTAATAGCAGGGTAGGGCTTGCTACCCTGCTATCATTTTCTTCACTCACCTGGCGTCGTTGTCATCAGTGAGAACAATTTTGTATGCTTAGGGAATGAATCTTCAAATGGCACGATACTTCCGGCATACTTAAGTAATCCGATTCCAGCCTTTTCGTTGTCAGTTATATGAGATAGCTGAGCTTCACTTATATTAATCAAGTTAGCCAGTTCAATCCTATCCGTTGGCGCTTGGTTCATCATAAGAAGGAACTCACTGTTTGCAAGCATCGTCCGTGCTGTGTGAGAAACAAGAAGATCGCTAACGTTCTGAGTAATACCAGTCGCACATGCTCCGTATTTTCGGACCCGTTTCCATAGCTCAAAAAGGAAGTTGCTTGAGTACTCATTCTGGAAAAGCAAATATATCTCATCGATGAAGATAAAAGTACTGCGCTTTTTTGCTCTGTTCTCGGTGATTCGATTAAATATATTATCCAGAACAACGAGCATACCTATCGTTCTAAGCTGCTTACCCAAATCCTTTATATCGTAAACAATATACTGACTGTTTACATTAACGTTAGTCTGCCTTGCAAAGGTATCAAGGCTGCCATCGGTAAACAACTCAATAGCTAGAGCAACTTCACGAGCTTCCGGCTCATCCTGACGCAGCAGTTCTTGCCTGAATTCTTTTAAAGTCGGCGGCGTTCCAGTAAATCCGTTAGTTATATATTCTCTGTAAACATTAGCTGTGCATCGGTCAATTATGCTCTTTTCTTTTGCATTAAGCTTGCCGGTGCCGACAAGCTGCTCCACAAGAGAGAGTATAAACTCGCTTTTAAGAATTATCGGATTTTCGTCATCGCCATAACCTTCACTCATCGCCATTGCGTTGATGTGATTTCTGCTTCCGGCTGATATATGGATAACCTCACCGCCCATAGAAAGAAAGAGGTTCCCATACTCTCTCTCCGGGTCGATTACGATAATATCCACATCATCACGAAGCATGAGCGCCGTCATCTCTTCCTTTGCTTTAAACGACTTGCCGCTGCCTGAAACGCCAAGAATAAAACCATTGGCATTCAGGAGCTTTCGCCTATCAGCAAGAATCAAGTTTTTAGATATGACATTGATACCGTAATAGATACCGCTTTCGTCTTGAATATCCATAGTGTTGAACGGCATTAGAACAGCCGTGCTTTCAGTAGTCAATGTACGCCACTTGAACGGCAGCTTGTGCATACCAAATGGAAGCACAGTATATAATCCCTCTGTCTGCTGGTAAGTCAAAGACGTGAACTGGCAGATATGCTTTCTTCCGATAGATAATATGCTTTCCGTATCCTCATCTAGTTCTTCAAGACTGTCTGAAATGATAACAATGGTTACCGTTGCAAACAACATACGCTGGTCTCTTGACGTAAGGTCATCCATAAATTCATGTAATTCTTTGCTTCGCTGTTCGAGGTCATACGGAATATCCGCTGTAAAGTTACCGTTGTTTGTTTGTTTTCTAGTGAATCTCGCTTTGTCGGTTTCAGTACCGAGTATAAGCTTATTAATGATTTTAACCGCTTCATCTGTAGGAATTGGTAACATGTCGATAGACATCATCATATTCTTTGGCAAATCCATGAATTCTGTTATCATACTGTCCTTTATGAACGATGCAAATTCACGCATGTAGAAAGTACGGCAATATTTATCGCCTATTTTAATATAGTTTTTATCAAATTCCATGCTATCCGGGCAAATATAATCCCTGAAATCATGCCCTTTGCGTATGGTCTGCTTTAAGTCAAAGTGATAATAAATCTCTTCGCCTAACCTATAGAAGTCGTGGAATATGCGCAAACGTTCTCCAGCGTCCAATTCCAGCGTTCTGCTGGACAGCTTGGACATATGTGAGGATATATCCGTTGTAAGCCTAGAAAACAGCGCTCTGGCTTCAAGCACATTCTTCTTTGCTGAGGAAACAGTGATGTATTTCTCCTGAACCATGGAATTGCTGGATTTTGTCGCCTTGTCCAATAGCATTTCGTTATACTCTCGCCTATACTTATCCAAAAAGTTATCCTTTTCGGGAAGCAGTATACGCTGCTCAAAGTCCTTTTTGTTTAACCGTCGGTTATTGATTGTAATCTTGGTTACAGCCTCACTGTCAATGCTGTTAATCAAATCACAGTATTTCAAGAACATATCCATTTGGTCGTCTTTGGATGCTACTCGATAGTTTATATCCGTGAATCGCATGGTTTTCGAGAAATTATTGCCCACTTTAAAAATACCATCCTCATACACTTTTGTGATGGGGATGGCTTGCTGTACGCTTTTTGGAATTTTCAACCCTTCTTTTTCTGCTTGCCTTATCTTTCTGAACGTGTTAGACATCTTTTCGTATACCTCCGATTCCTTTTATTGAATTACGATACTTTTTGACTTGTAACTGTTTAAATTCTTTTTCTGTTTTGTGCTGCTTGTATGCAATGAACATATAGTTATCGCTTTTGAAATAAAGCTGCTTTGGCATAAGCCATTCAGATTTTATCCATGCCAAAATGAAATATTCCAATGTCATTTCGTGATATGTTAAAAATCCAATCAACGCAACAGGCAGTGCGACTATAATGCATACCCAAGAAACACCTTCATTCCCTAGATATTGACGTAGTCCGAAATACGCTAGTATAGCTATTCCAACTGCAACTGCACTACAAAAAAACTGCCTCATTGACAGTCCGAAGAAAATTGATTCTTTATATTTTCTTACCTCTCGTGGTATTTTAATTTCCACATTTAATCCCTCCTGTTAAAGTGTATAAATTATGCTTTAAAGTCCGAGCATCTCCTTGACGATTCTATCTGACATTTTCACTGTGCCTACTAAAACGAGCAAATTAAAGACGAGTTCTCCCATGTACGCCCAAACGATTTTACTCGCCGACATGCTCATATCTACGTTCGGGGGCGATGCGGCAAAGACAGAAAATATCACACACGCCAGCACAATAATTGCACCTTCCAGGCAGACTCCTGCATAGCTTTTAACGAACGCTTTACCAATTGACGATATTCCTTCTCCTGCAAAACTGGATAACGGTATCGGCGCTATAGCGGTATAAAGATAGAGTTTAAAGAAGCGTCCATATACCGTCATTAGCATCATAAAGGAAAGTATAATTATAAATAATGATCCAAGCAGGCTCACCGCCCATATTGGAATGCTTGCGAAAAACCCTAGCCCGTTTATTGCATCAACCATTTCGCTCGGCAATGTTGCTTCTGATGCAATCCCGACACTGCCCCCTGCTGTTTGTACGATTCCTTGTGTTATTGAAAAAATACTTGTTAAAATCTCCATTCCCCAAGTAACCGCAGCTTTAGCAAGTGCAAAACGTATAAACAGCCTGAGCGCAACTTCAGGCCTTTTAATTTCCTGTAAGTTGGTTGTTGATTTTACCATGCCGACGACAAAGAACAACACTAACAGCGCATATCCAATCGCCTGCAGAGCGCCATTGATACCAACGATCACATCCCAAATACCACCGCCACGAAAGTTTTGCGGAGATTGAGTTAGCAATCCCCATATCTCCGCTAATTTTTCGTTCCATGTTTGCAGAGCATTTTCAAGGTTATCTAATATCCCCAAATTTCTTTCACCTCCCAGTGATGAACAAGGAACCCTCTTTATCTATTGAACCGGAGGGTTTCTTGTTCAGTTCCATCCTTCAGCCTCCTGTGATAAGCGTCAATATTTCTTTAGCAAACATTATCACAACACCGCCGAAGAAAGTAAGAAATCCATTTGACCTTTGACTTGGGTCGTGCGACTTTAAACTCATACCTATCTGGACGATACCAAAGCCAACAAGTATTACTCCAATCGCACGTATCATACCGAAAATAAAATCTGACAAATTGCTTACAACTTGCAGCGGATCTTCGTTAGCAGCAAATGCGGTGGTCGAAGTCAATAAAAAAACTGCCATTACGGCAGCTGCAATAAGAATACGTTTTGTTCTTTTTTTGAGTTTCATAATAAATATTCCTTTCTTTATTCCAAAATTATATAGTGATGTGCATTTTCAAAGTCGAACTCTTTGAACGGTTTTGTTTCAACATTCCTATGCACATGGATATATGGTGAGCCTTTCCCGTTTGTCGTTAAATAATTGTTCCTGTGCTTGTCTATCTCATATTTCTTATCCCATACCGGCTTAGCTCCCCGTATGAAAAGCAATCCGTAATCGTTATCCACCTCCCTGATTTCATTAGGCAGTAAAAGTTCCCTTCCGATGATTTGTTTGTTTGTTGAGTATGAACCGTTTCGGCCTTTGTTGTGTCCATAAGAACGTGATTCTATAGTGGCTTTACCGAGCATTTTTGAAATGTACTCATGCGTGCTTTGCTCGTTACCGCCCAAAAACAGCATACTGTCACAGTTGCCGCTCACTGTCTCCCATAAGTGATTGTCGCCTTTAAACATGCTTTTGAGCTGAGCTAAGTTCTGAACGATAATAGAAGCGGAAATCCCTCTTGAACGCATTGTGGCAAGGCACTTATCAAACTCCTCTGGCAATGCGACGTTTGGAAATTCATCAAGCATAAAATGCACATGGCAAGGCAATCTTCCGTCATGCTTATGATCTGCCTCATAATACAGCACCTGAAAAATCTGCGTATAAAGGAGACCAATTAGAAAATTGAATGTCGTGTCGTTATCGGGTATGACCGCAAATAACGCTGTCTTTCTATTACCGAGACTCGCTACATCCAGTTCGTCATCGCTGGTAATATTCCTGATTTGCTCAAGGTTAAAAGCCGCCAATCTTACTGCACATGATATTAAAATAGACTTCGCTGTTTTGCCGGCAGCCTGCTTAAATACCGCATATTGTCGGACTGCAATAGAGTTTGGTTTTTCAGTTTCAAGTGCCATAAACAACAGATCTAGCGGGCTTACATGCTGTTCATCATTTTCACTTGCGCTGCCGTGCTCTATCATGGTCATGACCATCCCAAAGTTCTGCTCCTCAGGCGGCGCTTCATTCAGCAGGTAAAACATAAGCGCCTGAAGCAATGCCGTTTCACTTTTCTCCCAGAACGGCTCACTTTGTACCGCAGTTTTAGGTGTTGTATTGCGTATCAGGTTATTAATGAGCTTAATCACATCCTTTTCGTCGTTAATATATTTGAATGGATTGTAATGATTGGACTTTTCAAAGTTAATCAAATCCACAACCTTTATGTCATATCCTTCTTTGATAAGAAGGTTGCCGACTGTTCTCAAGATTTCAGCTTTTGGGTCGGTAATAACAAATGAGCTGTTACACTGCATAATATTAGGCAGTGCATATCCTCTAGTTTTTCCTGCACCGGAACCGCCAATCACGAGCGTGTTCAAATTACGCTTATGCTTATATCCATCCAATCCCAACCGAACATGTTTTGTGAACAACCTGTCAGTATTTTTATCCTGTGAAAACTGTTTGCATACTGCTTTAGGACTTCCCCAGGAAGCGCTGCCGTGTTCTTCGCCCATTCTGCGCTTTGCATAACTTGAATAATATGCGGCTATGCCAATAGCGTATATAAGGCTGAACACAAGAACAAAGTCCAGCGTATATTCATTTATTTGGAACACCGTTGGATTTTCAAGTGCTTTGGTTAACTCCGGTATAAGCTCTAAGATTGATACACCGCTTTGATAGTTTGAAGCAAGCAGTATCGCCAGCCAAACTACAGGAACATATAAAAAAAGCCACATCAGGGTGGCTAATAATTTGTTCTGCGGTTTTTTCATCGCTCCAAGCCCTTTTCATTTGACTTATACTTAAGTACCGTAGCCGGTTCAAATTCGGATTTATGATGCCAGTTTCCATTGACTTTTATATTAGATTCACCGTCAATATCCTCAATAGTAAATGCACCATGTTCGGACTGGAATTTTCCGCCCTTTGAAATCTGGTTTTGGTTTTCACCGTCAAATAAGCTGATAACCTTATCACTTTTCTTATGTAGCGTTACCCGTCCTAATACATTGTCAATTTGTCGGTCAATCTCACTAGTGTCCTGCTGGTTTCTAACGAGTTCCTTTCGCTCTCCATATAAATCTTTGATTGCTGCTTCCTGCATTTGACCGTCCATCTCACCGCTCCTTTCCTTTACCTGCTTTGGGCATCCGCTGCTTTTCACCGGTTTTATAGGTGTTTCTTTCGATTGCCTGCTTATGCACTTTTAAATCTTTCTTGACGGAAGGATTATCTTTCGATTTGAACTGTTCCAGATTGTTTTCAGCTTTTTTGATCTCTGCACTTGCTGCCGAAACAGCCGTATCAACAAGTTCTCCGACATCTTTGCCATCAAGTCCGTTAATAGGGTCTGGGATACAATCAAAACGAAAATCACTGGTATCAACTCCGTATTTTATTGCCATAGAATACGCTACACTTTCAGCAAGAAAACGAGTATTAGCTCTGTCATATTCCGCTCCTTGCATCGAATGCGCTTTTGCATATTGCGTTTCTCTGCACAATGCTTTATATACTTCACTGTCAGTAATATCATTTCGGATATATATTTTCTTGTCTTCCGTACTATAGAAACTATCCGTTTCTAAATCGCTCTTAACTTCGACCGGAACCGGCGACGAAGCTTTTAACCGTTCAATCTCTGATTTCATTTCCGGCGAATTGTCTTCAAGAACCACAGAATAGCTTGATCTCGAAATATTCCTGCCATAAGTTTCAGAAATATCATATACTTTCGCATCGATGAAATTGCCGGTACGGTTTCTGTTTTCATATTCGGGCATCGTAATAAGGATACCTTTCGCTCCTTGTTTGGGGTAGCGTCCCAGCTCACGCCATTTAGTTTTGCTCATAACCGCAGAGGCGTTCGGATTCTGCTCAAATATACGCTGCTTATTCCCCTGAGAATATGCGTATAGCTGACTGTTAAATGCAAGGTACGCTTTCCATTTCTCCGGTGAAAGATTATCAAAATGACCGTTATTTATTTCTTTAACGATATTTTGGATATCAGCCCTTTCGTGCTTTGAGCTGGATTTTTGCGTATTGGAGCTTGTCCGCTGCGGACTTCCTTTTTTTGGTTCTTCCTGTGCCTTCGTTTGTTCTTCTTTAGCAGGTTCGTGCGAAAGCTGGTTATAATCCATCCTTCCAAGCACATGATTGACCTTAGATATATCCTCTTTCTTGATGAATATATCCACAAATCCGTCATCAGCACGGGTATCTTTTATTGCTGAAAACAAAACACCATACTTGGTTGCCTGTACTTTGAAATCTTTTAGGTCTTCTTCAGCAAGCCTGAATATCTGAAGCTCCTTTCCGCTTTTTAAAAGCTTATTCAGGTTCGTTGCACCTTTAACCTTTTTCTCGCCGTTATAATGGGCGTAAAGCGCAGTTGCAAGGTTTTTAGCACCACTTCCGCTCAACCTGACCATTACTTCAATACCGTCAATCAAAAATTTTACAACTCTGTCTGTGGCATCACCGCTTACTTGGCTCATGTTGTTTCTCCTCTCTCTGTTTTGTTACTTCCCGCTGTTGTTCCACTTGCCGGATTTTCTTTTCTATCTGCTCATTTTCCGCAAGTGCGTTGTTACACATGCGAATTTCATATCTAAAATGGCGTATGTGATTTGCGTTCCGAGCGATAATTTCTGTAATATCGCTCTTCTCTTTTTCCAGTTCATTTAACTGTTGTTCCGTTTTATATCCTGCTGACTTTAAAACTTCTAAAGCTTCAAGATAATCGTTATGCTCTTTTTTCATCTCAGTATAGCCTTCCAGAAAAAGCTGATGCGGCTTTTCAAGCGTTCTGACAATAGTCAGAGCTTTATACAGCTTTTCTTTCTTGCTTGAAATGTTTTTGCTTTTCATTTGGTCTTCTTTTAACATATCGATAGTCTGATAGCACTTTGCCTTGTAGTCTTTAACTTGTTCAACAGTATCGAGATTCCGGTCAGTTATGAACTGGTATATTTTCGTCATCCGTTCAAATCTCAATAAGTCCTCCTTTAACACAAAAGCTGCCCTGTCAGGCAGCTCGTTCTTTTTTACTAGACCCATGAGGTATAGGTAGTGGGCATACAATGCTTTGATACCTTTTACCTTGCCTCTGGGATATAGGCTGTTTTGCTTTCGTTTTGCGTAGTTCTTCACCTCGCTTAATTCCAGTTTTAAGTCTTTGCCTTCAATCCGGTTCCTTATATTATCCTCGCTGTACTCTTCACCCAGCTTACATCCTCTCGAAAATCGTTCTTTACCATATGGGCGGAAAGATAAGTATTTCCCTTGCTTAATTTCATAACCTTTATGCTCCATCAGGATGAGAAAGTTACCATAGCTATAAGCCAGCTTTATACAGTCATCTATATCGGCACGGATTATGGTTTGCCATGATATTCTTTGGTTTTGGCGAGCAAGCCATTCGATGTATGTAAGAGACTTTTTATTTTTACTTGGCTCAATGATTGACAAGCCGTATTTTCTACAGACATCATCAGAGGCTTTCTTTATACCGTCATAAAAGTCAGATTGACTATCCCTATATTTGCTGCCGTCAAGATAAGACACAGAATTAAGTAGGCTAAGTACCCAGCGCCTTACCGTATTACTACAGTAGGTTTCCGGGCACTCGCCCCGCGAACCGGACTTGCAACTCTCGAAGCATCCGGCTCTCCCCTTATTCACAGTCTGCACTATGAATTTTGGCATAGCAGCATTCACAAACAATCAATGCTTTACGATTAATCTTTTTCATAAAAGCCGCCCATGCCACATTGTCGCTAAGTTCTTTAAGTGTTTTTACCTGATGAACCAGCAATTTCGACGTCTCTGCCCCACACCATTCACACCTGTTTCCCTTAAGTCGTACCGCCAGTGTTGGCTTTTTCAGGATTCCCTTTGGCTTACGTATAACATCCGCCTCACAACCTAACGGATAGCTGTCTTTTGCAAGACTGTCTTTCCATAAAACCCGAATACGTTCGTTACCCTGTTTATCCTGAAATTTTACGCCGATGTTGCGGTCTATACTGTATTTGGCAATAATTTTCCTGACAGTTGAACGGTATTTACAAGCCAGTGTCTTGTAGAAGCTATACTCCATAATATATCTGAATTTATGGAGCTTTGAGCGGTTATTTGCAATCGAGTAATAATTACAAAACCCTCTGACTTCACCATTGTACTGGTCAAGTATGCTCAAATCAGTCCGTCCGGCAAGGTTGCCGCGGTGAGTAGGCTTCCATATCTCATTTCCATTTTGCCTACAAATCTTCATAGCTTTTAACTCAATGAGCTTGCTTTGAACAACAGTAGTAGGAACTTCAAGCATGATATGACCGCCATAATTTCTCGCCGTATTACCTTTCTTGGTCTTTTTGGTGTGATTGCTTTGTGGTGTAACCCTGATATCAAAACCGAGGAACCTTGCCTTGTCAGTTGCCTTGGTAATCAGCGTTTTTTCATCTGACAACTCCAGACGAAGCTGTTCAGAGATATACCAGCTGATTTCTTCCTTGACAATTCTTGCGTCCTCTTTTGAACCAATAATTCCAATGATGAAATCATCTGCGTAGCGCACATATTGCAATCTGCGGAAGTTTTCGTCCATAGTGTCTTTACAGGGCATAGTTTTATGAAGTCTATCCAGTTCCTTGATTTCTGCCAATATAGATGTTTTAACCTCATTTGTTACGCCTCTGTTTAGCTTTTGAACGAGTGTGCTTCTGCGCCAACTGATTTTCTGATACGCCTTGTTTTCGTTGCGTGTTTTCCCTTTGTCAAACTCCACCTTGTAATCTGCCATATACTTGTCGAACTGGTCTAAATAGATATTGGCAAGTATCGGACTGATAATCCCGCCCTGTGGTGTTCCGCTATACGTTCGGTGGAACTCCATACTTTCCATATATCCTGCGTTCAGAAACTTCCGGATAAGCCGTAGAAAACGCTCATCCTTGATTCTTTTACGCAGAATGGCAATCATGATGTTATGGTCGATATTGTCAAAGAAGCCTTTAATATCTCCCTCAACAAACCATTTGCACCGGACGAAGCGATTTTGAATCTGCCGCAATGCGGTATGACAGCTTTTGGCGGGTCTGAATCCGTGGGAATTATTCTCAAAGCTGTTTTCATATACTGCTTCCAGTACCATATGCACAACTTCTTGAACCAGCTTGTCATCAATTGTTGGGATTCCAAGCGGACGCATTTTGCCGTTTTTCTTTGGAATATAGGTTCTTCTTGACGGTTTTGGCTGAAAGCTCTCGTCTTTCAGGGTTTCTATGAGCCTGTTGATTCTCTCAAGACTCATAGCGTCGATGGTTTTTCCGTCTACGCCTGCGGTCATATTTCCTTGATTTGCATAGATGTTTTGGTAAGCCTGTAGGAAAAATTCCCGATTAAACAGATTGCGGTACAATCTGTCATAGGTGTAGCCGGTTTGAGCAGAATGCTCTTGCAGACTGTTCAATACATTTTCTGGACTTCTCATAGTGCCTCACGCACCTTCCTTTCCTGTGTATTGAAATGAATAAGCTGCCTCCCTTCGCCATGTGAGCGCCATTAACGCCCTCCGACTACTACGGAGGCTCCGTTGCCATATTAGATATTCAGAGCCTTACGCTCATAGCTTTTTTCAAGCGTTCCAACTTAGGCAATCCCCATTTAGCAACAGAGTAACAAGCTACGCTCATTGTCGGATACGGTTTTCGTCCTTTTATGCTAATACATATGGATTGCATATTCGGTTTCGCCCTCTCAACTCGTAGTTCGAAGAGTGGGATATGCAACATGACGGTTATAGCTGTCTTCCGTCAAGACCACCACAAATGTTCCTCGGACTGCCGTTCAGCCAGTTTAGGTTTTATCCTCGTATGAACTTTTGGTCTTGCTGTTCAGTCGTGGCATGACAACTTGCCAACTTACAGCTTTAACGGCGTGCTGTGTTCCCATCTGGGTTTCCCCTTTAGGTAAGCCGTTGACCACAGGCATGAAACCTCACGCCTGCCGCACGCTACTGCGGATTTACTCTGCCCCTTATGGGCGCACCTATGATATGGTTATGCAGATGGGATCTATCAAGATGAGTGCCAACGACTACTTCAAACCTTTCTCCGAAGCTATTCTCTGCAAACTCACATCCAATTTTATGTGCAATTTCAGGCGTTGTTTCGCCCGGCTTAAAGGACTGAATAATATGATAGCCAAGCCTTCTGTCTTTGTTATTGAATGCTTTTTTAGTTTCAATCATATCCTTGTATGCCGTCTTCAGACTGCAATTAATTGCCGTTTCATATACTGTCCTTTCGCTTACAGTTTTCTCTTTATTAACCGCATATTCAATACTGTTTACCAAACCTTTTGTTTTGTCTTCATTTAAAACATAATTCACTCGGCTATCTAAGCGGCTATTTATGACAAGTTTTTTTGTTACAGCCATTATCTTAATTCCTTTACATGCTTCCAACATTTTTCAATCAAAAGAACCGCTGCGTCCATTTGCTTTGGATCAATATATCCGGTTGAATTTGCATGCCGAGCAATTTGGTTAATATTATTTGCCAGATTTGATACTAAGCGATAGACTTTAAAATAATCATCCGGCAAGCGGCTTTTGATCTCTACCTTCTTTATTAAACCTCTTAAAAAGTCTGCTTTCGTCAATCCTGATAGTTTTACCTGCTTCTCAAAATGAGTTAATTCTTTCTCATTCATATAAAACGTAAACGGGTGATTTCTACTTCGCATACCTGCCTCCTTTCTGTTAAATCTAAGTGGCGAAGCCGTAGCCAAGAGGGTGCAAGGGAGTGAAAACTCCTTTGTTTAACGGCGTTTGTAATAACAGACGCCACGCTTGCCGGTACAAGAACCTGAGTTTTCAGGTTCCCAATAGATTGAGTTGTTAAAATAAGAAATTCATACAAACTGAAAAAACAATCCGCTGTATTTCAACTATATTTGATTGATTATTTGCTCAGATTTTTAATCAGATTGCATGAAAAAACCGCCCTGTCATACACAGCGGGAGCCAGCATTTATTACTGGTGTACACTATGTGTGACGATATTGGCAGTTAGTGGTATTTGCATTCAAAAAGTGTCGGACATAGTGGGAGCCATCTGTATTCTTAGGCATACACTATGTGTGCCAGTGAGTTATCTTGTCATCTCTTGGGTTTGGTTTTGCGTATTTCGGGCGTTATTTGCGTTGGAACTACGCAATGCATTGTCAATTTCCGTTTGTCCTTCTCGCTGCTTGATACGATTCAGAAACTGAACTTCGTTTGCATTGATATTAAGCGTAGCTTGTGCTTCTCCTTGTCCGTCAATGTATGCTCCTGCTTTCACCTTGCCTTCGACGCATACCTGTGAGCCTTTCTGTAGATAGTCCCTACATGATTCTGCCTGCTTGCCGAATGCTGACACCTTTACAAATTCAGTATCGTCCTTGTTGAATGGATTGTTGATAGCGATATTAAAGTTACAGTACTTCACATCTCCTTTCTCTCCGTAGTTTGGATCAGTTGTCAGGTTTCCGATTTCTTTTACTTTCATGTTTACCTCCTAATATTTTTGTTCGTTTTGTAAAGTTAAATGAAAATTGAGACCCTGTAAGCCTTTCTGATACAATGTTTCTGCTGAAAAACAAATATCTCCCGAAAGGATACAGAATCTCAATGCAGAAATTGTACCAGTTTCGTTGCCCAAAGTGCAACAATTCTCACAACTTTTATCGTTACGGTAAAGATAATTTAGGTTTTCAAAAGTATCTTTGCCGTAATTGCTCTCATCAGTTTGCACCTGATCATCCCAGTTCACGATCAGTGAAAAACTATCCTCGCTGCCCCTTATGTGGTAAAGCCTCTTTTCTTCACCACGACTTTGAGCATTACTCTAACTTCCGATGCGGTGATAAAAAGTGTTACCACTCTTTTTTCGTCCATAAACCGTCTGCCATATTACCGCCTTCTATGAGCAAACTTGTCGGAAAAACGGATTTTAAACG
>CAYSBC010000036.1:0-19918 GCA_964429195.1 uncultured Eubacteriales bacterium
AGATGGAATTGACAAAAAACAATATCCTTCAACAGGCAGCTCAGGCTATGCTTGCACAAGCTAATCAAGCACCTGAAGGAGTACTTCAGTTATTAAGATAGTGAAAGTAATTTTATAAAAACATCAAGAATAGAAGGCCAGTATGACTGGCTTTCTGTTTTTAATCAATATTTTTTAAAAAGTTTTATAAAGAAGCTATAAAAAAATTAATTTAATGTCGATAGAAGGTATAAGGATAAAGTATTGTAGTTGAAGAGGTGGAGATGGATGGTAAATAGAATTACAGGTATGACATCAGGCTTGGATACGGATGCATTAGTAAAAGCGATGGTGTCACCGATACAAACTAAAGCAGATAATGCCTATCGAGACAGGCAATATGCTATTTGGCAACAGGAATGCTATAGGGATGTGATAAAAAACCTACAAGAGTTTCAAAGTAATTTTTTGGATGTTTTGAAGAGGGATCATTACCTCATGTCTGAAGCGACCTTTAATTCTTATACAGCTACAGTTCAAGGCAGTTCAGCTGTAACAGCAGTGACCACAGGGACAGTGATTCCAAAAGAACATACTCTATCCAATATCATAATGGCTCAAAAGGATACATGGGAGAGCAATAAGGTTTCGGAAATGTTAGGTACAGGGATAGATTTAGAAAGCTTATCGGAAGGTGACGAAATCGGCATAAATCTAGATGGAAAAGACAGGGCTATCCTATTAAATGGAAACTACAGCAATGTGGATGAGCTTGTACAAGACTTACAATCTAAAATAGACCTTGCCTTTGGCGCAGGCAAGATAACTGTCCATAATGAAGCCGGGGAGATATCCTTTCAGGCCCCAAGTCATGAGGTAATCTTAACCAATACAATAAATGTTGAAACAGGTGAATACAATGAAACTGTGGAGAATCTGGGATTTGAATCAGGAGATAGGAATGTACTCAGCACATCCAGGGTTTTAGGGGAAACTAATTTTCAGGGTGATATTTTCCAAGGGGAAGAGGATATTTCATTTTTAATAAACGGTGTTGAATTTACCTTTAATAAGGATACCGATACATTAAATGATATATTAAATGAGATCAATCAAAATGATAAAGCCAATGTGAGGATGTACTATAGTAAATTTACAGATACCTTCGTATTGGAATCCAAAGAAGAAGGACAGATGCATAAAATCAGCTTTACGGATATAAAGGGAAGTTTTTTTGAAAATGGTTTGGGTATGAATGGGACAGAAAATAAAGGGAATATTCTTGAAGGAAGAGACGCAACCTTTGAATTAGATGGTATTTCCACAAGCAGGTCTAGCAATAATTTCAATATTAATGGATTAGTTTTTACGCTAAAAGAAAACACAACTGAAAATATCAAAATATCGGTAGATACAAATACACAATCCACAAAGGATACCCTTGTCAAGTTTGTGGATGAATATAACAAGCTGATAGATAAATTGAACACTTTAGTCAATGAAGAAAGATTTCCCGGCTATAACCCTCTGTTAGAGGAGCAAAAAGAGTCTATGTCAGAAAAAGAGATAGAGCTATGGGAGCAGAAAGCGAAAAGCGGAATATTAAGAAGCGATGATACCTTACAGAAAATAATAAGGGATTTTAGAATGGCATTGACTTCCCACGTATCAGGCTTGGGAATAAGTATGCACGAAATAGGAATAAGTACCGGTTCCAATGTTTCACAAGGCGGCAAATTGACTATCAATGAAGAAAAATTAGACAAAGCCTTAAAAGAGAGGCCTCATGATATCATGAAATTATTTACAGATTCAGCGGTGGGAATTGCAGGTAAGTTAAAAGGTATTGTCAATTATTCCATTAGTTTTACAGGTGAAAAAGGAGTATTGCTTAAGAAAGCCGGATGGGAAGGGACTACATCTGAGCAAGATAACATATTAACCAAAAAAATAAAGAACTCTGACAAGCTTATATCCAATTTATTAACGAAACTAGCCGAGGCTGAAGAAAGACACTATAGGAAATTTGCGAACATGGAAAAGATATTATCCAGTTTATACTCCCAATCAAGCTGGCTAACAAGCATGTTCAATTCAGGTAATTGATATGGAAAGAATAGATTTGTTACTATCAAAGAAGAAACTCCTGGATGATTTTTACCATATGGTCATGAAGGAAAGGGAATGCATAGAAAGAGAAGAATGGAAAAGAGTAGAAAATATAATCAGCTCTAAAGAATATAAATTATTGAAGGTCAACAGGATTGATAAAAAATTAAAAAATAGAACGATGGATAATGCAAAAAGCAAGGAAGAAAAAAAGCTTCATGAAAATATTGAGGCACTTATTATAAGCATACAGATAATGGGGCAAGAAAATATTCATTTGATTGAAGAAATGATAAAGGAAAGCAAGAAACAATTAAAGGACATTCAGGTAAAACAAAAGGTAAATTCAGCTTATTATCAGCCGGAGGAAAAACAAAAAGACGGATGTTTTATAGATAAACTCAAATAGTAGGGTGGAGGTATAAAAAATGAATGTACTATTGCCGGGAAATCAAATTCAATCAAATCCTTTAGTTTCTAATCGGCATAATCCGACAAACAGCAGTGCTCTGGCAAGTTCTGATCTGGACAATATCGAACCGATACAAAAAATTAGCAAACTGGAATTAGCCACTTTTGATATGGATTATTTAAAAAGTGATGAAGGTCAAGAGCAAATGCATGAAATGCTCGAGGTAGCCAATAAAATCATATTCGGAAACGGAACCCATTTCAAATTTCAAATCCATGAGAAGACCGGAGCAACCATGGTAAAAATGATTGATACGGAAACGAATGAGATTATAAAGGAATTTCCTAGCGAAAAAGTATTAAATATTATTGCAGGCCTATGTGAATTGGCAGGTATACTATTTGATGAAAAAGCGTAAAGGAAAAACAAAAAAGGGTGAGAGGAAGGGTTAACAATGTATCAAAATACAGCTAGTGCATACAATATATATTTTGATAATAGTATCAACACAGCATCACCGGAAAAGTTAACACTCATGCTTTATGAGGGGGTTGTAAAATTCTGTAGGTTTGCTGAGATTGCTATACAAGAGGGTAATATTAAATTGAGACATACCAATTTAATTAAAGCTCAAAATATTGTAAAAGAACTGATGATTAATGTGAATAAAGAAGCAGGAGAAATAGCAGATCAATTTCTAATGTTATATGATTTTATTCAATTACAGTTAGTTGAAGCAAATGTCGAAAATAATTGTGAGAAAATAAAAGTTGCTCGAGAGCTTATGGAAGAGTTATCCAATACATGGGCACAAATCGTATAAAAAATGTTAAAAATGGGTTAAATTAGCGGATTTTATGAATAATAAATATAAAAACAATGGGGAATCAGTTTTTTAACTTGCATTTCTCTGTTGTTTTTTTTATACTAAAGATGATGGCTAAATTTGTCTTTTTATAACGAAAGAAAGGGAAATAACAACCATGAAAATATCTAACGATATGACCATACAACTTTTAAACAAAGCACTAGATGCTTCAGTAAAAAGGCAAGGGGCAATCAGTAATAATATTGCTAATGTGAATACCCAAAATTACAAAGCGAATAGGGTTATTTTTGAGGAGGAGCTTAAAAAAGCTATTCTACCCAAAAACAATGCAGGTCTCATGACAACAAAAAGTAAGCACATGAGCCTATCCCAAGGTATTCGAGACATTAAGCCGCGAGTTGTTAAGGACACCCATACCACTATGGGGTTAGATGGGAATAATGTGGATATTGATGTAGAGAATGCAAATTTAGCGGCAAATCAGCTTCTGTATAATGCCTTGGTTACCCAAATCAATAATAAATATAGAGTTTTACAGCATGTTATTAGTGAAGGGAAGAAATAAAGATGAGGATATTCAAAGCATTTGAAATAAGTACAAGCGGATTAACAGCAGAAAAGCTCAGAATGGATACCATCTCTTCTAATATTGCTAATTCGGGAACTACCCGGACAGAAGATGGAGGTGCCTATAAGAGAAAGATAGCCATTTTTAAAGAAAATTTACATAAAGAAGTGGATAGTCATTCCGGTATAAGGAGAATTGTTTCGAAAGGAGTCAAGGTCCATTCGGTCATACAGGATGAAGAAACACCGATGAAAGTGGTATACAATCCAAGCCATCCCGATGCTGATAATGAAGGGTATGTCGAAATGCCCAATGTGAACATTTTAAATGAGATGGTGGATATGATAGCTGCAACAAGAGCATACGAGGCCAATGTGACTGCGTTAAATGCATCAAAGGCCATGTTTGTAAAGGCCTTAGAAATAGGAAAATAAAGGGGTGCTTTTATGGGGGATATAAAAGTTGGGGGTTTATATTCTGAAAGCAAAAATTTAATGCTTGGTAGAGTCCATGAAAAAGGGGATCATGGTCTATCCTTTAAAAATGTTTTTCAGGAAGAACTAAGAGAGGTTAACCGATTACAAATTGAATCAGATGAAATGACAAAACAGCTTATACTTGGGGAGACAGACAATATTCATGATGTCATGATCAAGACTACAGAGGCTACCTTGGCATTAGAAATGACAGTCCAAGTGAGAAATAAGATTGTAGAAGCTTATCAAGAAATCATGAGAATGCAAATATGAGAAACACTGCAAAAAGTTAAGATTTTTTCAGGGGAAAAATTGGGGTTAATTGAATGCAAAATTTAGGGGAATTTTGGGGGAGAATTAAGAATGTTTGGGCAAACATGCCCAATAAAAAAAAGGTAGCACTTATTATTGTAAGTGCTTGTTTGCTTGCCATGATTATGGCTTATTATTTTTTCTTTGGAAGAACTACCTATGATATTTTATTTGCAGATTTATCGGTAGCTGATTCGGGTGCCATTATTACAAAACTTGACGAATTGGATGTAACTTACAAACTAGAGAATCGAGGAGCAACAATCAAGGTTCCTACAAAGCAAGTCGACAAGTTACGTATAAGCTTGGCTAATGAGGGAGCATTATCATCTGCTGGAGCAGGCTTTGAACTTTTCGATAATAGCGGTTTTGCACTTACCAATGAAGAAAGAGAGATCATGTATCAAAGGGCCCTGCAAGGAGAGCTACAAAGAGCGATTATGTCTATGGATGAAGTTGATTATGCTTCTGTCATACTTTCTATGCCAAAAGAATCGCTTTTTTCAGAGGAAAGGAAAAAAGGAAGTGCTTCCATCGTTTTAAAAATTAAACAATATAAAAGATTAAGTCCGGAGAAAGTAAGGGGTATCGTAGCTCTTGTTTCTGGTGCAGTTCGAGATATCGCACCAGAGCATATTGAAGTGATTGATACAGATATGAATTACTTAAGCTCCGGACTTAATCATGTGGATAATCCTTATAGTATAAAGGAGGCCAATGACAGAATGAGTCTTAAAAAGGACTTTGAAAAAACACTGGAAGAAGATATAAAACTCATGCTTGAGACAGCTTTTGGCAAGGATAAAATAGTCGTTAAGATTAATGCAGACATGAATTTTGACACAAAGGAAACAACAAGTATTGCTTATGATCACGATAATCCGGTTATTGTCAGCATCCAGGAGTCTATTTCCATTACTGACGGAGCCGATGCAGGTTTTAGCTTAAGCCCGGTTGATAATAATATCCAATATTATGGTGCAAATACAGATGAAGTGGCAGCAATACCCGGGTTAGGGAACTATGAAAATATCAGGAATTATGAAATAGGGGAAACAACAACAAAAATTGTTAAAGCCCCAGGTGTGGTTGACAGGATGACTACCTCGGTTATATATGATGGTCAATTATCGGATACGAAAAAGGAAGCTATAAGAAATATTGTCGTGGCTGCTGTTGGATTGAACGAGGTTCGAGGTGACATCATAAGTGTTGAAGGATTTTCATTTGATAGAAGTTCTGAACAAGAATTAAGAAAAAGCATGGAGGAAGCTGAACAAAAATATTTCGCAGACATGCGAAGGAGAGAACTTATAAGATATATTGCATTGGGTCTTGTGCTTTTACTCATATTGATCAGTATTTTGATACTGGCCAGAAAACGCAAACATTCGCAATTAGCGTTAAATGACACAAAGAGTTTGAAGCCCGCAGCCATTCAGCCGGTAGCCATAGAAGAAATGCTCAATGACATTTCTTTAAAGCACCATGATGAACAGTCTGAAGTAGAAGAGGAAATAAACAAGTATGCAAAAGAATCACCTCATAAGGTGGCCGAGGTTATAAAGACATGGTTGTTACAGGAGGAGGCATAAGAGTATGAAAGAAAGACTGCAAACATTAACAGGTGTGGAAAAGGCTGCTATTCTCTTTATTGCATTAGGGCCTGATGTGTCTGCCAATGTATTAAGACTTCTGCCCGAATCCATGATTGAAAAGATTTCATTTGAAATCGCAAATATTACATCCGTAAAGGCATCCTTAAAAAATGAAATATTGACTGAATTTGTGGAGATCCAAAGGGCCAGTCAATATATACAAGAAGGCGGAATTGATTATGCAAAAGAAATATTAACGAAAGCATTAGGGGTAAAAAAAGCAGATGAGATTCTACTGAACACCGAAAGATTAGCTCAAAGGCGGAGGCCATTTACATTAGCCCGGAAAACAGATCCTAGTCAGTTGTTAAAAACAATTGTTAACGAACACCCTCAAACTATTGCTCTTATATTATCTTTTTTACAAGCAGATAAGGCAGCTCAGGTATTATCAGGCCTTTCAGATGAAGTAAAAACAGATGTAGCTTATCGTATAGCTACTATGAATAAAACATCACCAAAGGTTATAAAGCAAGTGGAGCAAATACTTGACAGAAGATTATCCAATGTACTGGATGGGAACTTTGAATCCTATGGAGGTATAAGAACACTGGTCGAAATACTTAACTCATCGAACAGGGGAACAGAGAGAAGCATATTAGAAGCATTAGAAGAACAAAATGCAGAGTTGGCTGAGAAAATTAGAGACGGTATGTTTGTATTTGAGGATATTACCAACTTGGATGGGGTCTATATTCAACGTGTGCTTCGGGAAGTAGATAACAGTGATTTGGCTTTAGCGCTAAAGGGTGCCTCAAAGGAAGTCTCAAATTTAATTTATGCGAATATATCAAAACGTGCAGCCGAAACATTAAAAGAAGATGTGGACTTTATGGGTCCTGTTAAGATTACAACTGTGGAAGAATCGCAACAAAAAATTGTTAGCATCATAAGAAGATTGGATGAATCAGGGGAAATTATTATTAATAGGGGTGGAGAAAGTGCAATCATCATTTAATATTTTAAAAGGGGCATGGGGAGATCAGGAGCTCTATAAAAAGGTTATTCCCATCATCAAAATTGTGGGTCAAGACAGGGATGAAATGAGGGGAAAACAAAATCTGTCTTCAGAACTCAGAGAAAATCACGCAACTTATGAAGCAGATAGAATTATTAGGGAAGCATTAGAAGAAGCTGAACTTCTCAAAAAAGAGGTTTTTGAGAAAACTAAGGAAGAAGCCCATTCTATTCTGGAAAACCTGAAAGAAACCACTTATCAGAGTGCTTATCAAGAAGGAATGGAGAAGGGATTAGTGGATGGCAAAAAGGCGGGCCTTGAAATGGCTAATGAGGAATGCCAGCTTGCCCGGGATAATGCAAAAACCATGCTTCAAAATGCTCATTTTGAAGTTCAGGAAATTATAAGTAGAGCCCAGATAGAAATTATTCACTTAGCAATTGATATAGCCAAAAACTTGATGAATAGAGTGAAGCTTGAGGATGAAGGCGTGTTAATGGATATAGCAAGAGATGCCTTCCTTGAATTAAAAGATAAAGAACAGATTATTATTCATATTCATCCATCCAATAAGGATGTGTTGACAGAGTACCTGAATGAAATTAAGGAGATGTGTCCTAAAGCAAATCTCATTTTATTAGAGGATCCGACTATAGATCCCATTGGGTGCCGTCTTGAAAGTGAAACAGCAACAATTGACACACAAATGGATAGTCAGCTTAATAAAATTAGGGAAGCCTTGATGGACATGAGAAATCATCATGAATTATAAATCTCTTTGCAAAGAATGGAGCAAAATTGTTATCGAAAGAGATTTTTATGTCAGAGAAGGACGTGTCAATCAGGTAATAGGGCTAACAGTTCAGGTAGAAGGAATTCAAGCTTTTGTAGGAGAGGTTTGTGAGATTTATATTAACAAAAAAGAAAAGGTACTATCGGAAGTAGTAGGATTTACAGGAGACAAGGTTCTGGTAATGCCTTTTGGGGAGCTCAGTGGTATTTCTCCCGGATCCAGAGTTATTCCTACAGGCAAAAGTATGCGAATAAAAGTGGGAGAAAAGCTTTTAGGCAAGGTGCTAAACGGGTTGGGGCAATCCTTTGATGGTGAAGATATCGACTTGATTGAAGAGGTTGATCTCTATCGAAATCCACCGAATCCTTTAACTCGAAAAAGAATAGATACCATTATAACCACAGGAATAAGGGCTATTGACGGGCTAATAACAGTTGGAGCAGGTCAACGGATGGGGGTATTTGCTGGAAGTGGTGTAGGAAAAAGCACCCTCATAGGAAAGATATGCAAGAATTCCTCAGCAGATATCAATGTCATTGCTCTTATAGGCGAGAGAAATCGAGAACTTCAAAATGTAATCGATGATGATTTAGGTGAAGAGGGTTTAAAAAAGTCTGTGGTGGTATGTGCTACATCTGACCAGCCTGCCCTAGTTAGGATAAAAGGAGCCTACACAGGAACAGCTATAGCTGAGTATTTTCGAGACAAAGGCTATAATGTCATGCTCATAATGGACTCTGTAACAAGATTTGCTATGGCCCAAAGAGAAATAGGACTAGCCATAGGGGAACCACCAACAACGAAGGGTTATACGCCTTCAGTTTTCGCACTATTACCTAAACTTTTTGAACGCTCAGGAACATCAGACAAAGGTTCGATTACAGGATTTTACACTGTACTTGTGGATGGAGATGATTTTAATGAACCTATATCGGATGCTGCCAGAGGCATACTTGATGGTCACATTATTTTATCCAGGGATTTAGCAACAAAAAATCATTTTCCGGCCATCGATGTGGGGGAGAGTATTAGCAGATTGATGAGTCAGATAGCAAGTGATAAGCATAAGGAGTTAGCATCACTCATGAGGGAGATAATGGCGACCTACAAAGAAGCAGAGGATCTCATTAATGTTGGTGCTTATGTCAAGGGGTCCAATCAAAAGCTGGATAATGCTATTTACTTTTATCCTCAAATAATTTCTTTTCTAAGGCAAGGAAGCAAAGAAACCAGTTCATTAGAAGAAACATTAAGGAGCATGCAAAGTGTTCTTACAAATCAATAAATCAGGGGGGTTAAAACATGAAATTTGAGTATTCTCTCAACGGTGTCCTGAATTATAGAAAGACAGTAGAGGACTTAAAAAAACATGAGTTAAATCATGCAAAGAAAGAAGTGAAACTGCAAGAAGATAAATTAAGAGAAATGAAGTCAGAATACAGTAATTTATTAGAAGAAATAATCAGCAAGGGATCTTTTGATGTACTGGAACAAAAACAATATTATAGATACTTAGAAAATGTAAAGGAAAAATTAGAGATGCAAAGGGGGAGGGTAGAATCATGTAATCAATTATGTGACAGTGTAAGAGCTTCCGTCATTGATGCCCAAAAAGACAGAAAAATCATGGAAAAGTTAGAACAGAAAGAATGGAAAAAGTTTTTGTTAGAAATGAAAAGGGAGGAGGATAAAGAATTTAACGAAATGGCAGGAATACTTTTTTATAGAAAGGAGGTGTGAGAATGACAGCTCTAAGAGGTATTCAAGGGTGTAGCCTTTATGGTAGCAATAAACCCCAACAGATTATAGGTGAAAATGAAGAAACAACAGAGGATTGCTTGGACTTTGATCTTTTGCTAAATCAATTGATCATGAATCAATTGGTTAACCTGGACAAGGCGGAAAGGTTAGATCTTGCTGGATTTGATGGAGTCACATCAGAGATTGAACCGATAAAAACCTTATGCTGTAAAACAGATGAAAGATTGGCCAAATATGCAAAGGATATAGAAAACAACGAAATTTTCAAGCAGCAGGGGTCGAGTAAAGAAATAATACCCCAAGGAAACCCTGATAGCAAAGAAGAGAATCCCTTAAAAATGGACGACAAGAATGCCTTTATGATGAGGGCGCCCATAGATTCCATATTAAAATCTCTAGTTCCAAACGAACTGCATGTTCAGGAAGAAACCTTACCAATTATGAATCCTTCCGAACCAAAAGAAGTTTCATCGGTTATAGACACTTTAGGACAGGAAGATACCCTGGAAACTATGAATTTAGAAAAGGTTGAGCCGGAAGAACATAAGCTTCATAGGCACGCAGAAAAAATGTCCTTCAAGGATTCGGGTGAGTCAGAAAATAATACGGAAGCAGATGACGGCAAAATAGATAGACACATGGACAAACCGATTTCTATGAAACCAAATGAATTCGAATATCCTAAGATGATATTACCAAATTCATCGAGCAGCTCCATTAGGAACCTGGATGAAATCTATATGGTCCTTTATAAAGGAATTGGACAAGGAAAGGATAAAGAAAAAACGACTCTTACAATCAAGCTTCATCCTGAGGAGTTAGGCCATTTGAAAATCCAGCTTGAAGTAAAAGAAGGAATAATTAAAGGAAACATCATGGTTGATAATGAAACCGCTAAAAATGCTTTACAAAGTCACTTGCCTGATATGAAGGAGCAATTGAGAAATCAAGGGTTATCGATTGAAAACCTGGATGTAAGCTTAGAACAACAATTTTCTAAGAATTTTAGCGAATCAGCTGAGGAGAGAAACCGATATTTTACAAAGCATTTTGAACATTCAAGAAAAGAAATAAGCCATGTCTTATATGAAATGCAACATGTGGGAAGCAGTCAAAGATTAAATATATTAGCCTAGGAGGATTTATGGAAGCAATAGGATCAACATCAAGTACAAATGATTATTCTTCAAACAAAGCTGCATTAAAACCTTCACAAAATCAATTAGGGTCCAACGCCTTTTTTAAGATTTTAGCAGCACAGCTACAATATCAAGATCCTTTAAAAGGAGCTGATAATACAGAGTACATAGCTCAAATGGCTCAGTTTTCTACATTAGAAGAATTGCAAAATTTAAACAATTCTTTTCAACAAATGATGCTAAGACAGGATTTAACGATAGCAGGTCAAATGATTGGAAATTCTGCAGCAGTTTATTCTGAAGGTGAATTAATTCAAGGGATTGTAGAAGGTTATATCGTAGCTGATAGCGGGATACTTATCGCAATCGATGGCAAGGAATATCCTTTAGAAAGGATCGTAGCCTTAAAAAAATCTGAAGAAGCTGATGAAGGGGAGTAGTATTTTATGACATATCGTATCCATTCTGGCTATTTAATGCCATACGAGCCCATAGAACATTCACCCAAGGAAAATAAAACAACAACAGAGAAGAAAGTAGCTTTTAAGGAAATATTAGAACAGACGACGAAGAAGGATAGTAAAGCAGTTAAGATTTCAAATCATGCACAGCAAAGGCTGCAACAAAGAAATATTGTTCTGGAGCAAGGCGACTTGGATAAATTACAAAAAGCTATGGAAAACGCAGGGAAAAAGGGTGCTCGTGAAGCGGTGTTATTTTACAAAGACACAGTATTTTTAACAAGCATACGCAATAATACCATTATTACTGCTCTAAACTCCAAGGAAAGAGGAGAAAATATTTTTACGAATATTGATAGTGCAGTGGTAGTGGGAGAATGAAATCATAGGCCGGACCTCCTTGAGGAAGCCTAAAAGGCTGTAGATTGAGTGAAACAGCCACAAATAATTATAATAGAATGTTAGGATAAGGGGGATTTTAAAATGTTACGATCTTTATATGCAGGTGTAAGTGGAATGAAGAGTAATCAGACCAAGATGGACGTCATAGGAAACAATATTTCTAATGTCAATACAACAGGTTTTAAAACAGGAAGAGTAAGCTTTAAGGATTTATTCAGTCAAACCATATCCAGTGCACAAGGTTCTACAAGCAGCACCGGAGGAATCAATGCTATGCAAGTTGGTCTGGGTGTATCCTTAGCAACAATCGGCAATATTATGACCGGTGGATCCATACAATCCACTGGAAGGGATTTAGATGTCGCCATTGAAGGACAAGGATTTTTAGTGGTATCCCCAGATAGTGGATCCACAATCCTCTATACCCGTGACGGTACCCTTAATACAGACAGGCAAGGCAATCTTGTGACAGCTTCAGGGATGAAGGTGCAAGGATTTTTGCCTTCTACCGTATCCCAGGATCCCACAGATATAAGCAATACAATCAGAGGAAACTTGCTTGTACCACAAACTATCGGGTCTCATAAGCTGGAAGAAGTATCGATTGATGGTAATGGCTATGTCAAAGGTATTTACAATGGTGAAATATACTACATAGGTAGAATTGCTCTAGCAAAATTCTCTAATCCGGAAGGACTTGAAAAGATGGGTAACAACACCTATGCGAAATCTTCAAACTCCGGAGAACCTAGTTATGGAAGTTCGGGAGTAGATGGCATGGGAAGAATTAGAACAGGATGTTTAGAAATGGCAAATGTTGATTTAGCTACGGAATTTACGGAGATGATTATTACAAGCAGAGCTTACTCGGCGAATTCAAAAATTATTACGACCTCAGATGAAATGCTCCAAGAATTAATTGGATTAAAACGATAAAAAAGGTGTCTCAGAGGATAGGAGCCATCCTGTCTTCTGAGACTCAAATTAAAGAGGTGCAAAAAGGGGGATAAGGACATGATTAAATTGACATCATTGCAGGGGGAAGAATTTTATATCAATCCTGATTTAATAGAAAAAGTACAAAATAGCCATGACACTATCATCACTTTAGTCCATGGTAAGCGTATACGTGTAAGAGAAGAGGGAAAGGATATTCGCCTAAAATTTATGGACTATAAAAAAATGATACATGGGGATATGGAGGTGGAGGAAAAATGAAAAGATTGAATCCAATCCCCATGGTAGCATTGACTGCATCCTTTGCTTTAATGGCGGTATCTGTCAGTATGGGTGTTAATACTCCTGGAGGCGCAATGATATTTGTTGACCCAGCATCCTTTGTCATTACTGTATTAGGTTCATTTTGCTCATTAGTGACATCCTTCCCATTTGCTATATTATTGAAAACTCCAAGAATTATTAAAAGTGCATTTTCAGAACCAATTCAGTCAAGAAAGGAAATAGTGGATATTTTTTCGGGGCTTTCTAGAAAGGCCAGGACAGAGGGGTTGCTGGCTTTAGAAGAGGAGGTTCAAAATTTAGAGGATGAATTTCTAGTACGTGGCATGCAGATGGTAATAGATGGTGTAGAACCGGAAAACATTCGGGAAATTCTTGAATTTGAAGTCTATTCCCTTGAAAAGAGACATAGCTACGGACATGCGATTTTTGCAAAATGGGCAGAATTTGCTCCAGCATTTGGCATGATTGGAACATTGATAGGGTTAATCTTAATGTTAACAGATTTAACAAATGCTGATGGTATCGGTGTTGGCATGGCTACTGCCCTTATCACCACATTATATGGTTCCTTATTTGCAAACATAATTTTTCTCCCCATTGGCAATCAATTACAGGTAAGGACAGAGGAGGAAGTTTTTACAATGGAAATGATTATAGAAGGAGTTTTATCCATTCAATCAGGGATTAATCCAAGAATTGTAGAAGAAAAGCTTCTAACCTATGTGTTACCGGAAGATAGATTTGTTGAAGAATATAAAAAGGGTGATATATATGGCCAGAAAACAGTCAGCAAAAAAGTCTGAAGGAGGAGGAGCTCCTGGATGGATGACGACCTATGCAGATCTCATGAGTTTATTATTAACATTCTTTATACTACTTTATTCCTTCTCAAGCTTAGATGCTGAGAAATTTCAGAGTATAGCTATTGCATTGCAATCTGCCTTATTAGGAAATTCTAGTCCGGAGCTATTTGATAACCCTCCTCAGTCTGATAATCCGATTGATTTACCGGTGCCATCTCCTGATGCTTCAGAAATAGAAGGGGAAATACAGGAGATTTATGGTCAGCTCAAGTCTTTTATAGAAGAACAAGATCTGGATGCAGAGTTATCGATAAGGCTTGACAGAAGGGGTGTCGTCATCGATATTCAGGAAAGCGTTCTTTTTGATTTAGGGAGTGCTGAAATAAAGTCTGAGAGCAAGAAAATTTTAGATAAACTTTATTTTATCTTTGAAAAGATAGATAAGGACATTGCTATTGAGGGTCACACAGATAATTTACCCATAAATACTCAGGTATTTCCAACAAATTGGGAATTGTCAGCTTTGCGAGCTATCCATGTGCTACGCTATTTTGTAGAATTTCACGGGGCTGACCCCCAAAAAATAAGTGCAATCGGTTATGGAGAATATAGGCCTATAGTATCCAATGAGACAAGCCAAGGGAGATCAAAGAATAGAAGGGTCAATATATTGTTATTGGTAAACAATGAAGAAAGTGTCTAACTTTAAGGGGGAAAGAGTCATGGGACATGAAAATGGAAGTGAGAAAAACGGAAAAAAATATAAGCTTATCGCCATTATTCTTTTTCTAAGTCTCTTATTTGGTTTATTGTTTTTGGGTTTTTCTTACGCAACCAACAGTTTTATATTTAAACCGGAAGTCAAAAATAACCCTATGGATATAGAGATTCAAGAAACAGTGGTAGAGCTGGGGGAGTTTATTGTCAATATAAAAAGCGAAAATAACAGTAAAAGATACTTGAAAACAGCGGTGGCTGTAGGATGTGTTGAAAAGAAGGATGCACAGCGTATAACAGAAAAAATGGTTCAGGTAAGGGATTTAGTGATTATAACCCTTAGAAGCAAATCCCTAGATCAACTCATGATTGGGCAAGAAGATAAGGTGAAAAAAGAAATTTCTGATAACATCAATACTTTGTTTAAACCAAATCTTTCAATCAATGTTTATTTTACAGATTATATTATTCAATAATAGAAAGAGGGATTGCTTTGAGCACATATGAAATGATAGAACAAGGAGTCAGGGTAGTTGGCGCTTTATTGATTGTATTGTTTCTCATTTACGCTTCGCTGCGCTTTGGGAAAAAATACACCAAGATTATAGGAAAAAAAAGCTATATGCAGGTTTTGGATACTATTCCATTATACAACAAGTCCGCTATCTCAATAGTCAAGATTGGAAAGAAGTACATGGTCATTGGGGTATCGGAAAACAGCACACAACTCATTGCTCAATTGTCAGATGATGAAATAGAGGAAATGAAAAAGGAAAATGCATTGCAACAAAAGCAAACAGATATATTAAAGGGATTCATCAACTTGAAGAAGCTGAAGAGTAAAGCGGAATGATGTGGGGAGAAAAATGAAAAGAAAAATCAGTATCATAGTCATTGTAATCCTATTCATGGTAGGTGCAACCACCATTGTAAATGCAGAAGGGTTTCCATTGCCTATACCCAATATTCGTGTAGAAGTGGATCAGGCCCAAACACCTGATGATTATGTGGACAGTATTAAAATATTGGTATTATTAACGGTTTTAACATTAGTGCCAACGCTATTAATCCTCATGACTTCCTTTACAAGAATCATTATTGTTTTTTCCTTTATGAGGAGCGCATTGGCCACACAGCAAATACCGGGCAACCAAATTTTGATAGGATTAGCTGTAGTTCTGACTCTTTTTATCATGAAGCCTGTGTATACAGAGGTTATCAATGAAGCGATGAACCCCTATCTGGCAGGGGAGATAACACAAGCAGAAGGTATCGAGATTGCCTCCGTTCCTATAAAAAAATTTATGCTCAATCAGACAAGGGAAAAAGATCTAGCTTTGTTTTTCAATATATCCGAGGAGCAAATACCTGAGGACAAAATGGATGTGTCTTTTACTGTACTGATACCTTCCTTTGTCATAAGTGAATTAAAAACAGCATTTCAAATGGGATTTATGCTCTTTATGCCTTTTATTGTTATAGACTTAGTGGTAGCCAGCGTGCTTATGGCTATGGGAATGTTTATGTTGCCACCGGTTATGATATCCTTGCCCTTTAAGTTATTACTCTTTGTTATGATTGATGGTTGGAATCTCTTGGTTAAATCTATTGTGGAAAGCTTTATTTGAAGAGGAGAAAAAGATGAGTCAAGCTATGGTTATTGGTATTGCTAAAGATACAATCCTGACAATTCTCTATATTGCAGGACCGATTATGATGATAGCCTTGATAGTAGGCTTTTTAATCAGTATTTTGCAGGCGACAACCCAAGTACAAGAACAGACGTTAACTTTTGTACCTAAGATAATATGTGTGTTTGTCTCTCTATTATTGCTGATGCCATTTTTCTTATCTAAACTGCAAGGTTTTGCTGAGGAGATGTTTGGTAATATCGCCAACATTTTAAGGTAGAGAAAATGGGAATATTCAATATCGAAGTATTTTTATTAGTCTTAACAAGGATAGCAAGTTTTTTTGTTGTAACACCTTTGTTTTCATCTAAGAATATACCAGCTATTTTAAAGATTGGTTTTTCATTTTTAATAACCATTCTGGTCATGCTTATCATGCCGAATATGTCTATTGAGGTAAAAACTTCGATAGGTTACTATTTCTTAATTATGAAAGAAGCTATAATAGGTCTTTTTATAGGATATATATCCTATTTAATATTTAGCTCGATACAGATGGCCGGACAATTAGCTGACAGGCAGGTCGGGTTTTCCATGGCAGAAAGCTATGACCCCATGACCAATATTCGATCTGCTGCTTACGGGAATATCTATAACTGGATATCCATCTGCTTGTTTTTAGGAGTGAATGCTCACCATTATCTTATTAGTGGGATTGTTAAAAGTTTCCAATGGGCGCCTTTAGGTGCTGCAAGTCTATTAAAGGTTAATGTGGGAGATGTGGTTACTATCTTTAGTCAAAGCTTTCTAACAGCTTTTCAAATAGCAGTACCCACTATCATTGTGATTTTTATGGCGGATGTGATTATGGGTATGATAGCCAGGACAGTACCACAGATCAATGTATTTATCCTGGGAATGCCTCTGAAAGTTATTATTGGATTTTTAGTATTTTTGATTTTAGTTCCCAGCCTAGGGAATATGATGATATCGGTAATAGAGGAAATACCGTTGATTTTAAATAAACTCGTTCGGTTGCTGTGATTCATTTGAAAGGATGCCTTATGGAAAAATTGTTTATATTCATGGTACTTTTTACTATAGAGGAGTTCATCATAAAAGCTAAAGAGGTTAGGAAACCCTTCAGGATTCTTTCACCGGGTTCTATCGCATTGAAAGCCTATGCTTTTGCTGAGAGTGGGGGAAGTGAAAAAACGGAAGCACCTACACCTAAAAAAATACAAGATGCAAGGAAAAAGGGTCAGATAGCAAAAAGCCCGGATTTAAATGCAGCCATTATTCTGTTGGTTTCATTATTGCTAATGATGTCTGCTTCAGACCAATCTATGAAAGATATGGCTAAATTTTTATATATTAATTTTACAGAATATGTGAATTACAATCTGGTTGCAAGTAATCTTCGGTCGCTTTTTCTGTTTTATATATTTTATTTTTTTAGATTAACCGCATTGATGTTTATTATCGTTATGATTATAGGCATTGCAACTAATTTAGCCCAATCCAAGTTTATATTTTCAACGGAACCATTAAAACCAAACTTTGGCAAATTAAACCCCATAGAAGGTTTTAAAAATATATTTTCTAAAAAGGCAGCCTTTAATTTGGTCAAAACAGTATTAAAACTAGTTCTCATCAGTGCTGTAGCTATTTCCTTTGTAAAAGACAATTTGGTAAAAATTATTTCAACAACGGGGGTACAACCCATTATTGTTTTTACCTATGTGAAAGAAATCGTGTTTCGGCTGCTGGTACAGGTTATTTCAATCTTATTATTTTTAGGAATTGCAGATTTTGTATTTCAGAAGTATGATTTCAAAAAAAACCTGAGGATGACAAAGCAAGAGATAAAAGAGGAATGGAAGCAATCAGAAGGAGATCCTCATATCAAGTCTAAACGAAAACAAAAACAAAGAGAAATGTCTTTAAACAGAATGATAAGTGAGGTGTCATCTGCTTCTGTCGTTATCACTAACCCAACTCATTTGGCTGTAGCCATTAAGTACGATGAGAAGGTAGATGAGATACCTAAGGTAGTCGCCAAAGGAGCAGGCTTTATAGCAGAAAAGATAAAAAATAGTGCAAGGGATAACCGCATACCCGTTATGGAAAACAAACCATTAGCGAGGATCATGTACAAAGAATTAGAGATAGGACAAGAAATACCAACTGAGCTTTATAAAGCAGTTGCTGAGATACTGGCTATGGTCATGAATATTAAGAAAAAAGAAAATTACAGGAGATAAAGGTACTTAAGGGGAAGAAATTATGTCTGGTGCAAGGGTTGGATTCATAAAAAGAATAGGTAAAAATATAGATATCATTGCAGCTTTTGGCATTGTTGGTATCGTAGCTATGATTATACTTCCCATGGGAGAAGGTCTCTTGGATATACTCCTGACTTTTAATATTGGGTTGTCTATTATCATACTTTTAATCACAATGTTTACAAAGGATATACTTGAATTTTCAGTATTTCCAACATTACTGCTGGTGACAACCTTATTTAGGCTGGGCCTGAATATTTCCTCTACGAAGCTCATTTTAGCGGAGGGGAAGGCAGGGAATGTCATAGCGGCATTCGGATCCTTTGTAGCGAGAGATAACTATGTTGTCGGGGCTGTTGTATTTATTATCATCGTCATTATACAATTCGTAGTGATAACTAACGGAGCTGGAAGGGTGGCTGAGGTGGCAGCCAGATTTACATTGGATGCTATGCCCGGGAAGCAAATGAGCATCGATGCAGACCTTAATGCGGGCGCAATCAATGATGAACAGGCAAAAATTCGCCGTGAAAATCTCCAAATGGAAGCCAATTTCTATGGTGCAATGGATGGGGCAAGCAAGTTTGTTAAGGGTGATGCTATAGCTGGAATTATTATCGTCGTCATTAATTTTATAGGCGGCATCATTATATTTGCCCTGCAAAAAGGTGTTCCTGTCTTAGACGCAGTTGAACAGTTCGGCATATTGACTATAGGGGATGGTTTGGTAAGCCAAGTTCCCGCATTATTAATTTCGACTTCAACAGGTATTTTAGTAACCCGCTCTGCCTCACCCAATAATTTAGGAGAAGAAATGGCGCATCAGCTTTTCTCTACCCCTAGAGTATTGATAATTGCAGCGGTATCCATTTTCATCATGGGTATGTTTCCGGGTCTTCCGAGTATACCCTTCTCAATCTTGGCATTTATTTGCGGGATAATAGCTTATTTTTTAAAAGAAGAAAAGAAGCAAAAAGCTGCTGGATTAATAAAACAAGAAATAGCTCATAAGAAAGATGATTCTTCAAAGGAACCTGAGGATGTCAGCAAATACATCCATGTTGAGGCCATTGAGATAGAAATAGGCTATAGCTTGATTGCTTTAGCGGAAAGCAAAACAGGAGGCGATTTGCTTGAAAGAATTACGGCTGTCCGAAAACAGAATGCAACGGAGATGGGTATGCTCATTCCACCTATACGTATTCGGGATAACCTACAACTTCAAGCGGACGAATACCTTATAAAAATAAGAGGTAATGAAATGGGCAGGGGAGAGGCCTTCTATAATGAACTATTAATCATGAACCCGGGTAATGGGAAGATAGAAATAGATGGCAAACCTACAACAGAGCCTGCTTTTGGTCTTCCGGCATTATGGATAGA
>CAYSBC010000037.1:0-19740 GCA_964429195.1 uncultured Eubacteriales bacterium
TTATCCCTGCCATCTCATTTGGATCACTATAACTCAATTGAATGGCCGATTTGTCCTTTTCAGTTTTGGCTAACTCATTAAAGTTTTGAAGAAACTCTTGCCCCATAGACATCAAACCATTGTTCGATCCATCTACTATAATAGCGACCTTCTTGTGACCACTATTGTAACTGTATCTAGTCATAATCTTACTTTGTAACAAAAATGTAGGGTTTACCCTGAAATTAACACTATTCCCCTTAGTAATAAGTGGATTCTCACAATACATACCAATAATAGGAATATTACTATCTTCACAAACATCACCGGCTCCCATGGACAAAATATCACCATAACTTCCTAAGATAGCTATAACACCTTCTTGAATTAAGTCTTCGGTTACCTTTTTAGTTTCGAGTAAATCCGATTTATTATCGGCTATAATCAATTGTATTTCTTTTCCTAATACTTCACCATATTTGGCATGAGCCAACTCGATAGCCTTCTTTTCTATTTGCCCATACTCTTCATATTGACCCGATAAAGGCTCGATAACACCTATTTTAACGACATCTTTTTCATTTTCTCCTTGGACAGTACTTGCTTCTAAGTCTGAATTCTTGCTACAGCCCAATAAATAAACTGTTATACTGAAGAATATGATTGTTAATAGTAAACCTTTTCTCATTTTACATCTCACTTTCATTTGTAATATATTCTGTATTGATTATCTCTACAATTCCATCCCCATTTGTTATATCCCTTATCCTGTCTTTCAGCATATCTGTTCTATCTACAGGACAATAGACATGCAATGTTATGTTCTCATGAAAAAAAGATTCCTTTATTATAAAGTGTTGTTTCGCCAGCTCATTCTGTATTTTCCCCAATGCAGTATAAGCTGCTACTATTTGAACCAAATCATGTTTTTCTTTTTTAATAACCCTAGCTTCTTCAAGAGCTAGCTTTGCTGTGCTGGTATAAGCTCTGACAAGGCCACCGGTTCCGAGCTTGGTACCACCAAAATATCTGGTAATCACAAGCACTACGTTCATGATGCCTTCGTTCTTCAGCATTTCGAGTATTGGAATCCCTGCAGTTTTACTGGGTTCACCATCATCACTATACTTTTGAACCTCATAATTTAGCCCTATGACATAAACCGGAACGTTATGGGTGGCTTCCTTGTGCTTATTGCGAATGCTAAGTATAAAGTCCTCAGCCTCCTTCGATAGACTATCCATATCGGAATGCTCATGCCAGTTTATAGGAATGATGTGTCCAATAAACCGTGATTTCTCAATAATAATTTCAATTTCCGCCTGGTTTTCCACCGTTTTATAAAACATCATTTCAGTATTCCTCTACAATATACTTCCAATACTTATTATAATCTGCCTCGTTTAATCTGGTCACTATGACCAGTCCATTTTCCGTATACTCCCTTGACTCTACCTTGGTCTTCTCACTGATATAGGAGGCTATTTCGCCTCTGTCAAAAGGGATAAGCATTTTTACATCCTTACTATGACTAAATAAGCATTCCCTAATTCTCATTTCTAATTGATCAATGCCTATTCCCTTTTTTGCAGATATATAAAGGGCCTCTCTATCTGCCGGTAAAATATTTTTATCGTATTCTATTTTATCAATCTTATTGAATACTGTGATAATATGCTTATCTTTGACTCCTATTTCTCTCAATACCTTTTCCGTCACATCCATCTGAAAATCAAAATGCTCATAAGATGCATCCACGATATGAAATATTAAGTCCGCATAGAGCACTTCTTCCAATGTACTTTTAAAAGCATCTATAAGTGTGTGGGGCAACTGACTCACAAATCCCACCGTATCGATTAAAATAAATTCTTCTTTGCTATCAAATTTTATGCTGCGCTGGGATGTATCCAGTGTAGCAAAGAGCATGTCCTTTTCAAAAACACTTTTTTCCGATTTATTAGCTCTGTTTAATAAGCAATTCATAACCGTAGATTTTCCTGCATTGGTATATCCTACTAATGCAACAATGGGAATCTCAGACTTTTTCCTTTTTAATCTTTGAGTCTGTCTATTTTTTTTGCTTTCTTTCAGTTCTTTTTCTATGTCTTCAATGATTCGAACAATATGTCTTTTATCAGTTTCTAATTTTTTTTCTCCCGGTCCTCTTGTTCCTATTCCCCCACCTAGTTTAGACAGTGATTTTCCTATCCCAATTAATCTGGCCTTTCGGTATTTAAGTTGAGCTAATTCAACTTGCAATTTTCCTTCTCTGGAGATTGCTCTTTGGGCAAAAATATCGAGGATTAAAACAGTGCGGTCGATTGTCTTTATTTCTGTAAATTCTTCTATGTTTCGAAGTTGAACTCCAGATAATTCATCATTGAAAATAAGGATATCTGCCTCTAATTCCTTAGCTGCATTTTTTAATTCTTCTAGTTTCCCTTTACCAATAAATGTAGCTGCTTCGATTTTATCCTTTCTTTGCGTCATGGAGCCAACGATTAAACAACCTGCGGCTTCAGCAAGTTGCTCCAATTCCTCCATGGATCTTGTTATATCTTCTCTAAGCTCTACTCCTATTAGGATTGCTTTGTCTCGTGTTTCATTGAATATTTCTTCCATCTTTAGTCACCTCGAACCCATTGTTTTTTAATTATACACCGAAAGGTATGTATTATCAATGCGCGTTCTAATCTGCAAAGTTGAATATTTCTTCCCTAGGTACTGTGATGAAACTATCCGGAACTTCACCCACTATAATCGTTTCAGCGATTGGTACGATTGTATTAATGCTCACTATTTCTCCTTTAAGTGGAATAATTACCTTAGCAGAAGTATTCACTTCTAAATAAATTTTATGCCGTGTTTGATTAATTCCTGCTTCTTCAAACTCTGTTTTAAAATTCACTTTAGCCACACCCATAGGCACTACTGTCAATCTTATCATCGGTCCATATTGAGATAGTATTTGGCTTCCTAGGATACCACCAACAGGTATTTTAATATCTCCGGTTACATCACGTATATTCTTCTGAATTACCAAGGCCATGTCAGATGCTATTCTATTCATAAAAACTGTGTTAGCTTGCAATAAAACAACATTACCATCTTTATCAACCTCAATGCGAACAAGATCATGGTAATCAATTTGTTCATTAAATTTTTCATTGATGGACTCGTTGATAGCCTCATTGGCAATCTCCTTGACCTTCATTTCAGATATGCTAAATACAGCAGGTTTGATTTGCTGTTCAAAAAATAAAAATCCATATATCATGATTAATATCATGAAAACAATAAGGATAAAAAACTTAATACCCGCTGTTGTTTGTTGACTATGTAATCTATTTTTTTGCATAGGCATCCTCCTAAGATTGCAGTAGAAATCTACAAATCAAAGATTTGTGATTTCCTCGCATAAGTTCGCCATCAATTTGTTTGACAAATTGGGCGAGCTGATAAGGATACTAAAATTTATTCTTATTTTTATCCTATTCATCTTGTGAGGAAGACGTGCATAAAAAAGATGCCTATTTCATTATTATTTTTTATGAGAGTATCGCAGCACTCTATTCATTAATCTATATTAAAAGACGATTTGTTTAAATGTATTACAATTGTTCACATTCGTAAAATCGTCTTTTGTCATTTTATAGTTCAATCTTATTAATTTGATCCAATAAATACTCATTCAATACTTTGATATAGGTTCCTTTCATACCTAGAGATCTGGATTCTATAGCTCCGGCACTCTCAAACTTTCTTAAAGCATTGACAATAACTGATCTGGTAATACCAACCTTGTCTGCGACCTTACTGGCTATAACTAAACCCTCATTGCCCCCCAATTCTTCAAAGATATGCACAATAGCCTCCTGTTCAGAGTAGGAAAGCGTTCCTATGGCCATGCTGACAATAGCTTTCTTTCTGTTATTTTCCTCAGCCTCCAAGGATTTTTCCCTAAGTATTTCTATGCCAACTATAGTTGCCCCATACTCACCCAAAATAAAATCTTCTTCTGTAAATTCATTATATCTTGAAATAACAACTGTTCCTAGTCTTTCTTCGCCACCATAAATAGGTATAATCGTGACAAATTTTTCTACAATAACATATTCGTATTTAAAAAGTTCTAAAGCATCTTCCCCGGTAATATTACCTTGGATGTCCGTTATTTTTAGCAGATTATCATTATATTCCGTTGGAAATTTTTCAACTCCCGTTTCTTGATCTATAATCAATGAACTATCTGCTTCAACTGTAAAATTTGTACTTAAGATTCTGCCATCTGCTCTAATGATATAAATATTCGAATCCAATAGACTAGCTAATATATCCGTCAATTCATGAAAGGAAACAGCCTCTTTTGTGGTGGTTTGTAAGACCTTATTAAGCTTTCTTGTTCTTTCCAACAATCCCTCCAATTAATCACCTCTTCCTGTAAAACAAAGCTATAAAATATATCTGTCAACTTCGTCAATATCAACGATTTCATGAAATTTGCTTTTCACATAATCTCCATCGATTTTTATCACTTCTTCTTGATAATCAGCAATATCAAAAGAAATATCCTCAAGTAAATTTTCCATGACAGTATGTAACCGCCTAGCACCGATATTCTCCATTTGTTCATTGCTCTTAAAAGCCACGTGTGCAATTTGATCAATGGCTTCTTCAGTAAAATCCACTTTCACACCTTCGGTTTCCAGCAACATCTTGTGTTGCTTGATAAGAGCATTTTCAGGTGCTACTAGTATTTGTCTAAACACATCCTGAGTTAAATTATCCAAGGTAACACGAATAGGAAACCGACCCTGCAATTCAGGTATAAGGTCCGTAACTTTTGAAATATGAAAAGCACCGGCTCCTATAAATAACATATAATCTGTTTTTACAGATCCATATTTTGTGTTGACAACGCTACCTTCTACAATAGGTAAAATATCTCTTTGGACGCCTTCTCGGGAAATATTGGCCCCGCCTTTAAAGCTTGGAGCTGCTATTTTATCAATTTCATCGATGAAAATAATCCCGTTTTGTTCAGCATTTTCTAAAGCCTCGCTAATAACCTGATCCATATCCAAAAGATTTTGCGCCTCTTGCTCGATTAGTATTTTTCTTGCATCTTTGACAAGAACCTTCTTCTTTTTTGTCTTTTGAGGCATCATATCCCCAAATATGCTACCCAAGCTAATGCTCATGGTTTCATTTCCCATATCCATCATATTCAGTGAATTCGAATTATCGTTGACTTGAATTTCTATTAATTGTTCCTCTAATAAGCCTTTTCTTAATTGATCTCGTATTTGATCTTTTTGTAAACTTATATCACCCTCCTCTACATCTTCTTTCTTTTTGCTAAATTGATTTTGTGAGTTATTTAGAATATAATCCAGTGGATTTTTACTTGTACTCTGAGTTTTCTTATTTGGAAAAAAAGCATCGATGATTTTGTCCTCTACAATTTTGTCTGCCATTTCATACTTTTCTTCCATCCTTCTTCTCTTGACCAACCTTATAGATGTCTCTACTAAATCACGGACCATGGATTCGACATCCCGTCCTACATAACCTACTTCTGTATATTTAGTAGCTTCAACTTTAACAAAAGGAGCCTCTATGAGCTTTGCCAATCTTCTGGCAATTTCAGTTTTACCTACTCCCGTAGGCCCAACCATGAGAATATTTTTAGGGGTAATCTCTTCTCTCATTCCCGCTGGTAACAGATTACGTCTATATCTGTTACGAAGAGCTACAGCCACCGATTTTTTTGCTTTTTCTTGACCTATGATATATTTATCCAGTTCAGCAACTATTTCTTTAGGAGTCATTTCTTTCATTCGCTAACACCTCCCAATTTTTCTACGCTTATATGGTTATTTGTATAAACACATATAGATGATGCTATCTCTAAAGACTTTCGCACAATAGATTCAGCATCAAGATCTGTATTCTCATATAAGGCTTTTGCTGCAGCAAAAGCAAAATTGCCTCCTGAGCCTATAGCAATAAATTGATTATCCGGTTCAATGACTTCCCCGTTTCCTGATATAACCAGTAAATCATCTTTGTCTGCTGCTATCATAAGAGCTTCCAATTTTCTAAGGATTCTATCCTTTCTCCAATCCTGAGCTAATGCCACAGCTGCTCTTTTTAAATTGCCCCCGTGTTCTTCCAACTTATTTTCAAATTTTTCTGTCAGCGTAAAAGCGTCGGCAACAGAGCCCGCAAACCCTGATAATACCTTGTTTTTATTGATCTTTCTTACTTTTTTTGCATGATGCTTCATCACTGTGTTTTGGCCAAAGGTTACTTGACCATCCCCACCAATACATATATCATTTTCGTTTCTTCTTACTGCAACAATCGTAGTTCCATGAAACATCTTATTATCCTCCATATCTACTTTGTGTAGCCACAATCCTTATTGGCACATTGATAATCATACTTCTTTGTTTTTTTCTCTACCATGATGGAATTACAATTAGAGCATTTTAGATGTGTTGGTTTGTTCCATAATACAAACTTGCAATTCGGATACCCCCCACATCCATAAAATACTCTGCCTTTTTTGCTGGTTCTTTCTACTATTTCTTCCCCACACTCAGGGCATTTTACTCCGGTACCCTTTAATAAAGGTTTCGCATTTTTGCATTCTGGATAACCCGAACAAGCAAGAAAATCGCCATATCTTCCATGTTTTATGGCCATAGGTTTACCACATTTATCACATAATTGGTCTGTCAATTCATCTTCAATGGTAATTTTACTGATTTCTTCTTCTGCTGATTCTAAATCTGCCTGAAATGTAACAAAGAAATCATCAATAACATTCTTCCATTGTATCTTTTTTTCTTCTATTTCATCAAGTTGTTGTTCCATATTGGCTGTAAACTTTTCATCGACGATATTCTTAAAATACTTCTCCATAAGTTCTGTCACAACAAATCCTAATTCTGTTGGATTAAGGATTTTTTTATCCCTTTCAATATATCTTCTTGCAAGAAGTGTATTGATGATTGGCACATAAGTACTAGGCCGGCCTATATTTTTTTCTTCCAATTCCTTAACTAAAGAAGCTTCAGTAAATTTGGCCGGTGGTTGTGTAAAATGCTGTTCCGGTATAAGGGCTTCCTTTTGAAGAATTTCACCTTCTTTTAATTCAGGAATAATGTTATCCGCGATAGACATAAAGGAATATACCTTTAAAAAACCATCGAACTTTAACTGGGATCCGTTGGCTCTAAATAAATAATTATTGTTTTCAATATCAATGGATTGATTATCATACACAGCTGCTGCCATTTGGCTGGCAACAAATCTCTCCCAAATCAGTTGATAAAGCTTGTATTGATCCTTCGATAGGAAATCCTTAATTTGCTCAGGATGCAATTCGATATAAGTAGGCCTGATAGCTTCATGAGCATCCTGCACATCTTTTTTCTTAGGATTTTTATAAATATGATTCCCAACGTGCTTTTTAGAATAGTTTTCTGTTATGTATTCTTTGGCACTTACACGGGCTTCATCGGATATTCGAGTTGAATCGGTTCTTATATAAGTTACAAGACCTACAGTTCCCATTCCCTTTATGTCAATACCTTCATACAATTGCTGAGCAGCCATCATGGTCCTCTTTGTAAAAAAGTTAAGTCGATTGGATGCCTCTTGCTGTAGGCTACTGGTTGTAAAGGGTGGAAGGGGTTTTCTTGACCTTTCTTTGTTTTCTATTTTCTTAACCGTAAAAGGGCTATCTTTGATAGCTTCTATGATTCGATGAGCTTCTGTTTCATTAGCAATAGCAATCTTTTTTGAATCATGTTCGATTAATTTAGCCTTAAATTTTTCTTTTTCATTATGAATCGGGTAGAGCTCTGCATGAAGGCTCCAATACTCTTCCTTTTGGAAATTAGCAATTTGCTTATCTCTATCGCAAATAATTTTGAGGGCAGCGGATTGCACCCTCCCGGCACTCAGCCCTCTTCTTATCTTTCGCCATAATAGCGGGCTGATACTATAGCCTACCAGTCGGTCTAATACTCTTCTGGCTTGCTGCGCATCGACTAGACCACGATCAATCTCCCGTGGTGACTTCACAGCATTTGTTATAGCTTTTTTAGTTATCTCATTGAACTCAATGCGACATTTTTCATTTTCATCAATACCTAAAATATGAGCTATATGCCAAGATATGGCTTCACCTTCTCTGTCAGGGTCAGTTGCCAACATCACCTTTTTTGACTTCTTCGCTTCTTTTTTCATTTCTTTAATAACATCGCCTTTTCCGCGTATATTAATATATTTAGGCTCAAAGTTATTTTCAATATCTATCCCCATTGTGCTTTTAGGCAAGTCCCTGATGTGTCCTACAGATGCAACTACTTTATATTTACTTCCTAAAAATTTACCTATTGTTTTAGCTTTAGCCGGAGATTCTACTATCACTAAAGATTTATCTGCCATTGAATTTTCTCCTCATTTTCTGTTAAAACCTATCTATCTATATGAATTCTTACAGAATATTTTTGTTATATTCTAGATATACAGTATATCTTATAACTAGAATCGTTATTTTGCAATAAAATTATTTAAATTTGTTGATTTAAAGTTACAATTTACTGAATATTTCGAATATTATCTCATGGTCACTTTCCTTGTTCATAAGCACAGAACCTCCTATTTTGCAATGATTCCGGCATATGTAGATTCTACTAGCCCTTTTATTTCCAATATAGAAATAATGGCTGCAATTTCTAAAACTTCTTTTTGTAATTTATAGGCTAAAATATCTTTATGAACAGGTTGCATCGATTTTATTATATCATACACTCTTGTTTCATCTTTTCCCAAATCCAAATATTTCATTCTCTCAGGAGGGTTCGTTATGTTTAAGTCGACTAAGAATTCTTCTATACTGCAAATAGGAGTTGCTCCCTCTTTAATTAATCGATTCGTTCCAATGCTATAAACATTATAAATGTTTCCAGGCAATGCATAGATGTCCTTTCCTTGCTCTAATCCAAGTTCAGCTGTAATTAATGTGCCGCTTTTTTCACCGGCTTCGATGATTACAATGGCTTTTGACAGCCCACTTATTATCCTGTTACGTGCAGGAAAATAGGCGGGAAACGGCATTGTATCAGGAGGATATTCTGAAATAACTGACCCGGAATTGCTTATTTGTTCCATGAGCTCCCGATTCTTTTTAGGATAACAAATATTCACTCCTGAACCTAAAACAGCAATGGTATAGCCGCCATTTTCCACAGAACCCCTATGAGCATAAGAATCTATCCCATAGGCCATACCGCTAATAACCGGACTACCTGATTGTGAAAGTTTCTTGGCCAGTTCATAGGCAACTGTTCTGCCATAGGCACTCCCTTTTCTGGATCCAATGATAGCTACTGCTTCTGTTTCATCCGCTTTTAGTTTCCTTCCTTTCACATAAAGGTATAAGGGAGGATTATAGATATGCCGCAACTCTTTCGGGTACTCATTATCAAAGTAGCCCACTCCTTGAATTTGAAGCTTTTCCATCTTTTCAAGAATTTTTTTTGCATCATCAAGATTTTTATCCTGATACAAAGGATCAATCCATCGGGCATCCCATCCACTAAGAACGCGAAGCTCTTCCTTGTTCATCTTATATAATTGATAAGAGGAACCGGTAGCTTGAATCAGCTCTATTTTCTTACTGAGACCTATACCTTTTACTTGACTCAGCCAAATATCATAAATGTTTTCTTTCATCCCTATTCTCCTTGTTCTTTTCTATTATCGGATATTTATTGCATTGTTTCTATACTGCAGGGCCTCTGCCAGATGATTTGTCTTGATGTCTTCACTGTTATCTATATCTGCAATCGTCCTCGATAGCTTTATAATTTTATAATAAGCTCTGGTGCTTAATCCCATTTTTTCAAAGGCTTCCTTTAACAACGCTTGACTCTCCTGATTTAACTTGCAGTACTTTTTAATTAAATAGGGCGAAAGCTGGGAATTATAATTTATACTGCTGTTTTTATACCGGGATTTTTGAATCTCTCTTGCTATTTCAATCTCATTTTTCATATCCTTTGAACTTTTCACTTTCCTTTTTCCATTCAAATCATCATATTCTATTGGCCATATCTTGATAAACATATCCATTCTATCCATAAAAGGTCCTGATATTTTTGAATGATAGCGATTGATTTCAGCCATGGTACAAGTGCATTCGTGCCTATCATCCCCGAAATAACCGCATGGGCAAGGATTCATGCTCCCTATTAATATGAACTTCGTAGGAAACCTATAGGTAGCATTCACACGTACGATAGCTATGCTCTCATCTTCCATCGGTTGCCTCAAGGCTTCCAAAACTTCTCTTTTGAATTCCGGAACCTCGTCTAGGAACAAAACGCCTAAATGGGCTAAGGATATTTCTCCCGGCCTAGGAATATTGCCCCCACCTACCATGCCGGAAAGAGAAATACTATGGTGAGGTGATTGGAAGGGTCTGCCCATTGATAATATTTTCGATTGGGGTAACTTTCCTACAATACTATAGATCTTTGCGATTTCCAGTCTCTCATCATAAGTTAGGGTAGGCAAAATACTAGGCATGCGCGTAGCCAACATAGTTTTTCCACCTCCCGGAGGTCCTACCAACAGGATGTTGTGAGCCCCTGTTGCAGCGATTTGCAATGCTCTTTTGGCACTATCCTGACCCAGGATATCTGAAAAATCATCATTATATACAATATCACTGTCGAGCTCTTCACCTTGTCTTTCACTTAGATGCGGGCTTAAAGCTATCCTTTTATTTAAAAAATCAACAACATCATTTAATTTTGAAAAGCCACGGACTTCCATATCTTTTACAAGAGCCGCTTCATCGGCATTTTTATGGGGCAATATCACCTTTGTTATACCTTTATCTTTTAGTCCCAAAACTAATGGAAGAACTCCATGAACAGGGTTAATTTTACCATCCAATGAAAGTTCACCCAGCATAGCATACTTATGAATCTTTTTTTCCTTGATATGATTGAGTGCGTATAATATCCCTATGGCTATTGGCAAATCAAAATGGGTTCCGGTTTTTCGGATGCTGGATGGCGCCAAATTCACTATAATGCGCTTAGAAGGAAATTTAAATCCACTGTTGACAATGGAGGCCTTCACCCTCTCCTTGGATTCCTTAACTTCCATATCAGGTAATCCCACTATATTGAAGGATGGTAGCGCATTGGCCAAATCAACTTCCACATGGATAATATTGGACTCTATACCTTGTAACGAACAACTGACTATTTTTGAAAACATACGTACTTCTCCTTTTTTTACCATAATTGTAACAATATTCTTCGACATAAAATTACTTTTTCCTTTATTTTATCTATAAAAAAATAATTACCTTCGAGGTGCTTTCCCTCGATGATAATTATCCTAAATTGATAACTTTATAAACTTTATTATTCTTGACATATACTCGATACTTTTTGCCTTGTAATACTGTCCAATCCTCCTGTATGCTTTCTATCTTATCCAGCATTTTACTGAAATCTTCTAATTCCTTGTGTTTTAACTTGGTTACTGAGGATGTAATTCTTTTGTCCATAATGGCTTGTTTAAAATTGGATAGCCATACCTCTTCATAATCAACAGGGATTTTATTTTTCTTATATTTGTTGCATTTTTTGCAGCTTAAAACAATGTTAAAAAGATCATCCGGGCCTTTTTCACTTTTAGGCAGGTAATGATCCAGGCTGATTTGATGAAATAATAAATCTTTATTACAAAAGTAGCATTTCCGATTATCCCTCTCATAGATATATTTTTTTAATGTTTTTTTATGGTCCACGTGGCTTCTCTCCTCTATTTAAGAATCTTAAACCCACTATATTTCTTACGAAGAATATGATAAGCTTTTACTACGGGCCGGATTGTCCACTCAAATTATATCCGGCAAGCCCTAGGAGAAAATCATGTCTTCATCTATTTATGATTATCTTATTCACCATCAAGACGAAAAAGCAATATCCTTTCATATTCCGGGGCATAAATCATCAGCTATTTATGAGGATTTTGGATACGGCGCACTTCTTCAAAATATTTTGGATTATGATATTACAGAAATTCATGGTGCAGATAATCTCTTTGATGCTCAGGGAATTATTAAAATTGCTCAAGATAAGTATGCCAAACTGCTGGGTGTTCAGGAATCCTTTTTTCTTGTCAATGGTACCTCCGGTGGTATCCTCGCAGCTATTCTCAGTACTGTCAAGAAAGGCAACAAGCTTATTATTTCAAGGGATTGCCACAAATCCGTTTTCAATGCTTTATATCTTGGGGATATACAGCCGGTTTTCCTATACCCCTCCCTCTTAGACGACCTGGGTATCGCCTCAGGCTATAGTGTAGAATCCCTAGAAAAAGTCATCCTAGCGAATCCGGATGCTGATGCTGTTTTTATTCAAAACCCTAACTTCTATGGTATCGCAAGCGATTTAACTTCTATTGAAAAGCTTGTTCACAGTCATGGCATGATCCTTATTGTAGATGAAGCCCATGGAGCGCATCTTGGTTTTTCCGACTTACTCCCACTATCTGCTGCCCAAGCAAAAGCTGACATCATCCTACAAAGCGTCCATAAAACACTGCCTGCCTTAACACAAAGCTCCATTCTTCATGTTAACTCAAGCAAAGTGGACCTAGACAAGCTTAAATATCATCTCCAAGTTTTCCAAAGTAGCAGTCCTTCCTATCTTTTGCTTGCATCCTTAGATATCGCACGAGATATTTTGGAAAGAAGCGGCCCTGCTTTTATAGAAAATTTAGTTAGGAGCTTGGATGTATTTTATGAAGAGATTTCAAAATTATCCATCATCAGAATATTAGACCCCTCATCCGTTTTTGATTTCGACAAAACAAAGCTGAATCTCTATACCTATCCTAACATATTATCAGGGTATGAGCTTGATATTCTCTTAAGGGATGAATACCGTATCTATACAGAATTAGCTGGTCTCAATCATGTTTTAGCGGTTACATCCATTGCCACAAGCAAGCATGATTTGGACTATTTATTAAGTGCTTTAAGAAATATGGACAGTCTATTATGCAAAACTTCTGTCACAGGAAAGCCTGCCCAAGTACTCCCTCCTATTCTTCAAATGGAGCCTATCCGAAGAACGACCATAACAGGGGCACTAAGCAGTGAAAAAAAACGAGTTGATATACGACAAGCTGCAGGTTCTGTCTGTACGGATATGATTATTCCTTATCCTCCCGGGATACCTCTTCTATGCCCAGGAGAAGAAGTCACACCAGAAATCGTGGATTATCTGGAAACATTGATTCAAGCCAATTTAAAAATAATCGGAATAACAGATAGAAAAATAAGCGTTAAAGTTTAACGCTTATTCACAGTACAGCTATAGCTTCTATCTCAACTAGGACATCCTTAGGAAGTCGTGCAACCTCTACTGCTGCTCTAGCCGGGAAGGGATGTTTAAAATACTCCCCATAGACCTCATTCATTTGCGTGAATTCATTCATATCCTTTAAAAAGACACTGCATTTAACGACATTATCCATGGTACCGCCGGCTGACTCAACAATAGCTTTAATATTTTCCAAGGATTGCTTCGTCTGAAGTGAAATTCCTGATGGAATTTCACCAGTAGCTGGATTAATCGGGATCTGACCTGAAATAAAAAGCATATTATTCACTTCAATAGCTTGGGAATAAGGACCAATAGCGGATGGTGCTTTAGTACATATTATTTCTTTCTTCATGACTTTTCTCCTATTTTAATGACAATCGTTTTTTAAAAGTATATCGCCTCACATATTGAAAATCAATATTATAATATATTTTCAGTATGCCTTATATACCATTTCTCATCCATAAAAAGGATTTCAATGGCATCTAGCTGTATTTCCCATCCTTCCAAGCTTTTGATTTTAATGTAGTAACTTATAGCTTTTATCAAATGATTTAATTGCCTTTTTAAGATAAAATCAATGGGCTCACCAAAATCAAGACTGCTCCTGGTCTTCACCTCGATAAAAACAAGCTTACGATCCTTTTGAGCTATAATATCAATTTCTCCTAGCTTGCATTTAAAATTTGTATCCAGCAGAGTGTATCCTTTTTTAATCAAATACTGACAGGAAAGTCTCTCTCCTTGCCTCCCTAATTCATGGGCATCCCCTCTCATGCTTCCTCCATAATATTATAAATTTTCAATATTTTTACACAATTCTTTTAAAAAATGGCTGCTCTTTTTCTAAACTATAAGAGCAGCTTCAATTTTTATTTTCTATTTAATATTTTTTCAACCATTGGTGCTCTTAAACGATGAGCTACACTTAAACGTGATCCCAATAAAGGTCTGACATAAAATTTAAATGCATCCGTAATGCCATTACCTTCCTTATTGATAAATTCCGGAGGCATCGTCTTAGTCTTGGCTGCTACCTCTTTCAAATCGATCAATTTATAGTCTACAGAGTAATATCCGGTTCTTTGTATCGTTATTGAACCATCTACTTTATTCCATATGGAGAATTGAGCTGCCTTTTCTCCAACTTCTCTGGCTTCCCTCTGATCAATATCCGAGATACTTGCTATAAAATTTCGTTGTGGGTAGCCCAATGTATCCGCCCTCACTCTAGTTATATTTAATTTGTTTTTGATTAATTCAGCTAGCATATCCCCTAGAGATCCATTTCCTGAAAGTTGGACATTCCCATGAGCATCCTTTTCTATATGCTCCGTTAATGTGGTAGCAATCAGCTCACCTTTTTCATTTTGAATCCCCTCAGAAACTGCAATAATACACCTTCCAAGTCGATTGTAAACATCTTTTACATCTCTTAAAAAATTATCCACTAGAAATGGCCTTTCAGGTAAGTAAATAAGATGTGGACCATCATCCGGATATTTTTGTGCAATAGAAGATGCGGCTGTTAAGAAACCAGCATGTCTTCCCATGATGATACCAATATGAATTCCCGGTAATGCTCGGTTATCGAGGTTTAATCCCATAAAAGTTTCTGCTACATATCGGGCAGCAGATCCATAACCGGGTGAATGGTCATTGTGCATGAGATCATTATCAATTGTTTTAGGAATATGTATAGCTCGGAGTTCATAATTGGCTTTGTCTGCATTTTCATTGACTATCCTCACAGTATCTGCTGAATCATTGCCCCCAATATAAAAAAAGTAGCGAACGTCATGTGCTTTTAAAACCTTAAAGATCTCCTCGCAATACTTTGCATCAGGCTTAATACGTGTAGATAACAATGCTGACGAGGGTGTTATTGCTACCTGCTCTAAATTATGTGTAGTCTCTTGAGTTAGATCCAAAAAGTCCTCATTGACTATTCCTTCTACGCCATTCAGCGCACCGTAAACTTTCGTAATCTGTGGGAACTTTCTAGATTCTAAAGCAGCTCCTGCTAAACTTTGATTGATTACTGCTGTAGGTCCTCCACCTTGTGCTATAACTACTTTTCCTTGCAACTCCATTTTTTTGCACGTCCTTTCCTAATGTTTCTATATATAAATTATTGTTTTATCATAAGTTATAATCAATATAACAAATAAGGCTGTATTTATCAAGACGCTAAATACAGCCTTTCACCTTCTATTAAATAAGACGTCTCCTTCTCCTTCTTTGACGAGGAGGATAATAAGGCCGTCTTCTTCTCCTGAGTAATTCGCCTATCAATATAATAGAAATAATGTCTCTTAAACCTCTTCGTCCATACCTTCTTGCCACAACATCTTGCTTCATATTTCTACTTAACTGTATATTAACTTGATCATAAATCGCATTCGTCATTTGTTCTAATTCATCTTTTGAGGGAATGTAATCTGGACCTTTTGTTTCTTCTAAAGTATTACATTGCTTCTCTATTTCGGGATAGATGACAGAATATATATCCGGATACAACCTTTGAAATTCTTCGCTTAATTTCATATCCTCATCACCGATATTTTGATAATTCATAATAAACCTCCTCTTATTTAAATTTTTTAAGAAAATATCCTTTATTGCGTGATATCTTTCTTAAGGCCTCAATAAACTGATCTATATCCTCCTGATTATTATAGAGTCCAAGACTCACTCGAACCATGCCCGGTAATTGTACTCTTTTATTTTTATGGTAATATTCTATTTCTTCATTGCTTATTTGAAGTAGTTGCATGACGTAGGGATGTGCACAAAACAAACCGTTTCGCACTGCTATTCCCCCTTGGGTTGACATTATTTCTGCCAGTATGCTATGTTCTATGCCATTTAAATTAAAAGATATAACACTAACTCTCTTCTTATTATCATAGTCACCATACAAAATGATATTCGGCACACTTTTTAACTGCTCGATTGTATAATCAATTAAATCGCTCTCTCTTTTGTGAATTTCCAACATATTCATATCTGTTAATTGATGGATTGCAGATGTTAGTGCCTTGACTCCTATCACATTGGGTGTGCCTGCTTCATCTTTGTCAGGTGGATTCTCCCAATCAATAAAATCATGACTGACGAGTCTGGCCGCCCCTCCTCCATAAAGCATAGGATTCGCTTGCTCAAAGGTATTTCTCTTTCCAACGAGAACACCTACCCCAAAGGGAGCATACATTTTATGGGCGGAAAAGGCTAAATAATCAATATGTTCATCCGAATGATGTTCCCCCATGTTTACAGGTATATGGGGTACCCATTGAGCACCATCTACACATATTTCCGCACCGTAACGATGGGCAATCCTAGCGATCTCATAAATAGGATTAATGAGCCCCGTCACATTGGAGGCTCCTGCTACTGTTACCAATCGGACTTTTCCTCTATTTTTGATAAGCTTGTTTTCTAAATCCTCAAGTAACAAATTCCCTTTTTCATCGACTTTAACATATTCCGTTTTAAATCTCTTTCTCCATGGTAAATCATTTGCAAGATGTTCCATACAGGTAGAAAGGATGACTTCATTTTGATTATTTTCAGCCAGCACATCTGCTAATAAATTAATGGATTCTGTTGTATTTTTAGTGAATATAACAGAATCCAATTCACTATCGGCTCCTACAAACCTTTCTACTGCCTTTCTAGCCTCTTCATAAACTTGGGAGGATACTCTTGATTTGTAACCAGCACCTCTATGAATTGACGCATACCAGGATGAAAAGTTATGCACATCATCCATGACAGCTTTAAAAGGTGGTGTCGTTGCTGCATTATCTAAATTTATTTCTGTTGCATATTTTCCTCTTCCTATAGGTACTTTAACATCCAGCCCCACAATAGAATCTCTATATCTTTGTTGTTCATCAATTTGTTTTGTTATTTTTTGAACCACTTGAGGCACTCACATCCTTTATATGAATATGTAACAGTAGAAATTAATCTAACCATTTTCTATTGAATGATACACATAATAGTATATTCTTATTATCTTGAACTTGTGAAAATAACTTTTTACCCCTCTTTTTATGTCTCATGTCACTCTTTTTTTTATTCAACATATATTGTAATTAGATTGGCGCTTAATTCTAATCCTTTATAAAAATATAAATATTCTTAAGTACGACATATTTACCTGAGGTTTATTATGCAAAATTATTCTTTAACATTAGATTCTTTACCTCTCGGCAAAAAAGCAAGGATTGTTGATTTAGAGGCTTGTGGGCCCGTACGGAGGCGTATGCTGGATCTTGGCATCATAAAAGACACGAGTATAGAAGCTATTCAAAGTAGTCCTTCCGGTGACCCCATCGCTTATTTGATTCGAGGCGCCTTAATAGCTATCCGAAGTGAAGAGGCAAAGAAAATATTAATAAAAATAGATAATCATTAGGTGGTATTTTATATACCACCTTCCTAATATAAACTGCAAATTTGCATATTCATAAAATAGGGGGAGCATAGGTATGGGGTTAACAAAGAAATCAACAGGAAGCAAAATTTTATTAAATGATCTTGATGCTTTAAAAACAGTATCGGAAGATTCCTGTATTATTGCTCTGACCGGCAATCCTAATGTTGGAAAAAGCAGTATTTTTAATATTTTAACCGGCCTTAAGCAACATACAGGGAATTGGCCGGGTAAAACAGTTACAACAGCTTATGGCCATTATAAGTACAAAGACAAAGACTTCATTATTGTCGATCTTCCCGGTACATACTCCTTGTTATCCAATTCTTCTGACGAGGAAATCGCAAGGAATTTTATATGTTTCAGCCCATCTCACCTCACAGTTATTGTCGTAGATGCAACCTGCGTTGAAAGAAATCTGAATTTGGTTCTTCAAATTATTGAGATGAATTCCAATGTGCTTGTTTGTGTCAATCTTATTGATGAAGCAGAGCGGAAAAATATAAAAGTCAATATCCCTAAATTATCTGAAAAGCTAGGTGTTCCCGTCGTGGCTACATCGGCCAGCAAAAAAACCGGAATTGATTTATTAAAACAAGAAATTCTTAATTTTACATCTGGCCCAGCTATAGCTTCACCTTTAGCTATTACTTATGATGCTTCCCTGGAACATGCTCTTTCTCTCATTTATCCACGAGTTTCTGAACTTACTGGAGATCGTTTAAATTGTAAATGGGTTTGTTTAAAATTACTGGATTATGATGAATCCATCATCCAAAGCATTGATAATCATTTAGAATGCAACCTATGGGATGATTTAGAATTAAAGGAAAGTCTACAGTCAGCCAAAGATTATTTAAAAGAACAAGGCATTCATCTAGAATACATAAAAGATAGGATAGCCTCCAATATTATTTCTATTTCGCAATCCATAGCGGAAGAAGTTGTTACATTCACAGACAAGAATCACAGGCATTTGGATAATAAAGTGGATAATATTCTAACCTCCAAAAAATATGGGATACCTATCATGATTTTTATGTTATGCCTAATTTTTTGGATTACCATTACAGGGGCAAACTATCCATCCGCCTTGCTATCTTCCTTATTTTTAAAGCTGGAATCCCCCTTATTTTCTTTTTTAACGATGCTTTCAACACCCCTTTGGGTTCAAAACGCACTTATCCTTGGGGTCTATAGAACTTTAGCATGGGTCATTTCCGTGATGCTGCCTCCTATGGCCATTTTCTTTCCTTTATTTACCCTGTTAGAGGATTTGGGCTACCTTCCACGTGTCGCCTTTAATCTTGATAATTACTTTAAAAAAGCCTGCTCACATGGAAAACAATCCCTAACCATGTGTATGGGGTTTGGATGTAATGCTGCCGGAATCATTGGATGTAGAATCATTGATTCCCCAAGGGAAAAACTCATTGCAATCATCACCAATAATTTTGTTCCCTGCAACGGGAGATTTCCCACACTCATTGCTATTATTGCCATGTTCTTTGTGGGAAATAGTATCGGACTTTTTTCATCGATACTCTCCACCATCATTATGACTTCAATTATAGTCTTTAGTATTGCTATTACTTTGTTTTTATCCAAATTATTATCCAAAACTATATTAAAAGGATTGCCTTCCTCCTTTATATTAGAATTGCCGCCCTATAGAAAACCTCAACTCAAACAAATACTCATTCGTTCTATCTTAGACAGAACAATATTTGTTTTAGGTAGAGCCATAGTTGTTGCCGCACCGGCCGGATTAATCATTTGGATTTTAGCCAATACACATGTAGAAGGTTTTAGCCTTCTTACCCTCTGTGCTGATTTTCTAAATCCTTTTGCTCATTTAATCGGATTAGATGGCTATATTCT
>CAYSBC010000038.1:0-3675 GCA_964429195.1 uncultured Eubacteriales bacterium
TCATCTGTTTTAGACCCTAAGAAAATGAATGTCTATGCCCAACGGTCTGATCAAATCATGCATAAATTTTCAAACACTGTCGATAAAATGAAAAAAATAAATCACTTGACTGAAATAAAAGGCCTATCTGGTAATCAAGCAGATAAGGATTATAAAATTCAAGAAGCATTTTCTACACTCAAAGAGATTAGCCCCGATAACTATTATAAAAAACTCGATTCCCTTGAAAATACTTATAATGTTATCCAAAAGATTTCCAAAACAAAAAAAATATTAGATATTCAAAAAAGTCTTACCGGAGCCGGATCATCCTTACAAAGTCCCTTAGCCCTTTTAAACTCCGCTCCTGATTCTGATGAATCCGATAAGAATAACAACTTTGAAAAAATACTTAAATTAGCGACTCTTTTTTCTAATCTAACGAAAGACAGCAAAGGATAAGCGAAAAATTCATTAACAGACAGCTACTCTCTAACCAACAAAAAAATTGATAAAAGAAATATCGATTTTTTTGTTTCTTTTTATGTAGTAATTCCTGCTATATTTAGTATAATAATTATATAGGATATTACTAATATGATTTGGAGGTATTGAAATGGCTTTGATTACATCACAGGAAATGTTCAAAAAGGCTCTCAATAACAATTATGCAGTAGGTGCATTTAATGTCAATAATATGGAAATAATACAAGGAATAGTTGAAGCTGCAAAAGCGGAAAAGGCACCACTCATCTTGCAAGTATCTGCGGGGGCCAGAAAATATGCAAAACCGGCCTATCTTATTAAGCTTGTTGAAGCTGCTATGGAAGATTCCGGTTTAGATATCGTTCTGCATTTAGATCACGGTGAAGATTTTGAAATCTGCAAAAAGTGTATCGATGATGGTTTTACATCCGTTATGATTGATGGATCTAAGTATCCTTTTGAACAAAACGTTGAACTAACCAAGAGGGTTGTTGACTATGCTCACACGAGAGGTGTTGTCGTCGAAGGAGAGCTTGGAAAACTCGCCGGCATTGAGGATGCCGTTAAGGTGAATACGAAAGACGCTACATATACAGACCCTGAAGAAGCAGCAGCATTTGTTGAGCGTACAGGTGTTGATTCACTGGCTATAGCCATCGGCACCAGCCACGGCGCTTACAAATTCAAGGGTAAACCTGAATTGGATTTTGACAGACTCAACAAAATATCGACTATTATTCCGGATACACCCCTAGTGCTCCATGGTGCTTCCACCGTTCTTCCGGAGTTTGTAGAAGCTTGCAATCGTTACGGGGGGAATATTCCGGGAGCCATGGGCGTTCCTGAAGAAATGATCATGGAAGCTGTAAAATACCATGTATGCAAGGTCAATATTGATACAGATTTAAGGTTAGCGATGACTGCTGCAATAAGAAAACTCCTCGTTGAGGATCCTTCTGAGTTTGATCCAAGAAAATATTTGGGACCTGCCAGAGATGCTATTGAAAAAATGGTTCAACATAAAATAAGGAATGTTTTAAACGCTAGCAACAAAGCTTAACTACATGGATAGGAGGTATACAGATGGAAAATACTGTACCTTTAGGAATTGTAGTCAATGAAAACAAAATTTTATTGGTCAACAGACGGTTCCCGCCTTTAGTATGGGGGCCTCCCGGCGGCTTTGTTAATACAAATGAATCTCTTATTGAAACTGCGGAAAGAGAAATCCTCGAAGAAACAGGTATTACCTGCAAAGCCATAGACACCATCATCCACGAATTTGAAGCTTATAACACGCGTCTCGTAGTCTATGCTTGCCAGTACATTAGCGGTAGTTTGCGTTGCAGTTATGAAAGCAAGGATTTGGGTTGGTTTGGACTCGACAATTTACCTTCACCCCTATCCCCTTCCGAAGAGTGTTATAAAATAGCAATAGACTTAATTCATTCACTTTATGGCGCTCTCAAATGACCGGTCAAGGCTTTGGCAAACTAAAAATTAAGCTGATACTTTGTGAATTTGTTTCACATAGCGTATCAGCTTTTTGTTGCTTCCTATGAACAATGTTTTTGCTCAAGGCATAATTATAATATTGTTAATGACCTTTCTTTCTGTACCGTCCGAAGGTTTGTTCAGCAGCTTACCATCAAAATACATGGCGCTGGATCCTCCACCGTCTAAGTTATAACCATCTTTGACTCCTAATTCAAGCAGTTTATCCTGAAGTCTTTCAAGGGTAACGCCTACACTCCAATCATTTTGTCTGCCATCTACAACGATGATAATCAAATCATCATTGGCGTATTTGCCTATGATGGTCCTAGGTTGCTTGGTTTCAGCCCATTCACCTGGAAGCTCTGCCTTCTTGCCATCCTTAAGCAATACGGGAATAAAGCTGACACCCTGATAGGCATCTAATTTTGTAATGTCTTTTTCCTCTTTGGGAACAGTTCCAATAAAATCTCCGTTACGATTAATTCCCGCAAAGAATAAGTCACCCGGGTACCCATTAAAAGGTTCTACAAGTTTGCCATCAATGACTGTATTGCCAATGAGCCTTGCATTTTGTACACCATTCTTGGTTTCATAATAAAAACCTCCGCCATTGACTGCAAACACAGCCCCTGTTCTTTTTGCAGCATCAGAAGTTTTTTCAACCTTGCCCAACTGCCCTTCCCCTAAGGTTACTTTGAAACTGCTTGGCTTAAAAAGCTTAATCTTTGCTATATAGCCTCTGTAACCCAATTCCCCTAAAGGGAATATCTTAATTTCATTATTGTCGCTTTTATGAACAGCTGTAGTAGGTCCCAACATATCCAGTATCTTTTGTTCATAAATATCCAGTGTTAAATCTTTATAATCACTACTTTGATCCGTATATGTTTCTAAAGCCTCACTTTGCCTTAAAAACACTTCAAATTGCGATGCAATTAATAATCCCATGGAGCTGATATCGTTACCAAGCTTTTCCGTTTCCGACCTGAGTTCATCCATGCTATGACCAACTGCCTGAGTATGGACTACCATTTCATGGGCATTTGTCTGAAACTGTGACATGGCAATAAAGAGAGCTATAAAAGGAGCCATCAACAGAAGTAGAAAACCATTAAACTTTAACATTATGGGGCCTCCTTCAGAATCTTGAGACTTGCTTCTAACTCCTGCAAACGATTATTTAATGCTGATAATTGAACATCTATACTCTCTTGAAGCCGCCCTGTACTTGATAGTGAACTATCCGTGGCTTCAATACTCTCTCTAAGAGCAACGATTTCTGCTTTAAGGTCTAAAACCTGCTCATTGATTGCCTTTAAACTGATGGCATTGGCTTGCTCCACATTTTTTATACTGACATCGATATAGTCTTTTGCTTTCATTGCTCCATATGCAATGAAACCTAACCATACCAATATGATGACCACATAAATCACTGTTTTTGAACTTTTCTTATGCATTCCTTTTTTATAATGATTCTTCTTTCTTGGACGCATTTCGCTTTCGGTTATCACATCATCCATAATAATTTCCCGCCCTTTCTGTGAATATATCCGTACACACAATCTCAATTATGAGATTGTACTTGTTCGTTTGACTATTAACAAACTTTTTTGATTTTTGGTAAAAATTTATCAAGTATTGCTATCCTTGGATTCCATTGAATAAGGTGAAAATTTGCCCTTATTCGTGGCAATGGCATGATTCTTGCTA
>CAYSBC010000038.1:3775-19026 GCA_964429195.1 uncultured Eubacteriales bacterium
CTTTATCGTTGTTCGCCAACTCTAAAGTAAGCTTATCATAAATGAGCTGAAAAATGTACAATTTTTTTATGCAGTAGAAAATCCCAGCAGTTTAGAGTTTTAGTATTGGATATTTTAAAACACTTTTTAAATTATCTAACATTCCATGTTATTAGAATAAATGTATTGAAGGGAGAAAAAAAATGAAACATGTTGCTACCGCCGTAAATGTGGAAAGCCAAAAAAATAATCACACTTTAAAGACAAGAAATACCCCTGTCTCAAAATTAAATTATGATGCTGTCCATCAAGACTTAGCTTCAAAAATTGATCAAATTTTAGCCAATTCAAGCCATGATCCAACAAAATTAGTGGGTATACTTCTCGAAATTCAAGATATTATCCCCAAAAGATATATCTCTATGAGCACAGCTGCTTATATCGCAGAAAAACTGGAAATGCCTTTAACAAGAGTTTATGATGTTATCACCTTTTACGATGCTCTTTCCGATCATCCAAGAGCCAATCACATTATCCAAATATGTCATGGTATCTCTTGTCAAGCTAATGACCATATTGAGCTTGAAGCATTATTGAAAAGGGTTTTGGGTATAAAAGTCAATCAAGCAACAGCTGACGGCAAGTTCTATCTAGAATACGCAACCTGCTTTGGTGCATGCGATGTTTCTCCTGCTATTCGAATTGATAATGAGGTTTACGGCAATTTGACAGAAGTAAAATTAAGAAAAATTGTTGAAGACTATCGAAAGGGAGGCTTTTAAACATGTCCAAAACTGTTAGCTTTATAACTGAGAATTACAATAAATATGACCCCCATTCTATTGATGAATATTTAACCGTCAACGGATATAGTGGTCTAATAAATGCTCTTAATTCAACTCCTAAAGAGGTTATTGAGATTGCTAAAGCTTCTCAAATTTTAGGCAGGGGTGGCGCAGCCTATCCCCTAGGCAAAAAATGGGAGCAAGCAGCGGCTGTGAAAGGTGACTCCAAGGTTGTTATTTGCAATGCAGACGAAGGAGAACCGTCTACCTTCAAGGATAGAAGTATGTTGGAACATGACCCCTTCAGGATTATTGAAGGTATGACCATAGCAGGTTATGCTGTCGGAGCACAAAGTGGTTATATCTATATCCGGGAAGAATACAGACATTTACAGCCACGAATGAAAAATGCTATTCACCAAGCTAAAGTTAAAGGTTACTTAGGTGATAATATCTTAGGAACTGATTTTAGTTTTGATATTCATGTTTATACAGGTGTAGGTGCTTATGTTTGCGGTGAAGGCTCTGCCCTTATTGAATCTATCGAAGGTAAAAGCGGACGTCCAAGAATAAAACCTCCTTACATCAAGGAGTCCGGACTTCATGCTCTTCCTACATGTGTCAATAATGTTGAATCTCTTGCTCTTGGAACAGCACTTTTAACACATGGACCTGAAAAATATTTAAGCTATGGCACACCGGAATGTCCCGGTACAAAATTGATAAGTATTGCCGGCAATGTTAACAAACCCGGCGTTTATGAAATACCTTTTGGCCTTACTTTAAGCGAAATCATCTATAATATTGCAGGCGGCGTAAAAGATGACAAAGATATACGCCTCATACAAGTGGGTGGGGCCTCCGGAAAAATCTGTCCACCTAGCCTTATTGACACACCTTTCACCTATAATGACTTAGAGGCAGTAGACATGATGGTAGGCTCAGGTGCTGTCTTGGTTATTGATGAAGACATGTCCCTGCTCAGGTTCTTAAAAATAACTCAGGAGTTTTTTTCTCATGAAAGCTGTGGCAAATGTACACCATGCCGAGAAGGAAACAGACAAATATCCCATATACTAGACAGGATGCTTGCTAAAACCCATACTCAAGCGGATATGAAAATTCTAAAACGTTTTGCAACTATCATGAGCAGAGCATCTTTTTGCGGTCTAGGTGAAACGGCACAGAATGCTTTATTGAATGCTATAAAATACTTCCCTGAAGAATTCGCAGTTAAGGAGGAACCGGCTTAAATGAAATATGTAAATATAACCATCAACAATCAAGAAATTACCGTTCCTGAAAGAACAACCATATTAGAGGCTGCAAAACAAATAGGTGTTAATATTCCTACGCTTTGTTACCACCCTGATCAAAGCATAAAAGCTAATTGTAGAGTTTGTCTTGTTCAAGTTAAAGGTAGCAAAAAGTTGTCTGCTTCTTGTTCCACCTATGTTTGGGAAGGTATGGAAGTTATCACAACTTCAAAAGAAGTCTTGGATGCCCAAAAGGGTGTGCTTGAATTGCTTCTTGCCTCCCATCATCAAGAATGTCTGACTTGCCAAAGAAACGGTTCTTGCGAGCTGCAGGATTTAGCAGAGAGATTTAATATCACCGGCTCTGATTTAGAAGAAAATATTCTTTATATGCCTAAGGATACCAGCAGTCCATCTATCATAAGAGATGCTACGAAATGTATTAAATGCAGCCGATGTGTTGAAGCTTGCCGCGAGGTGCAAGGAGTCGATATCTTAACTTACTCCTTTAGATCGGACAAATATATTATTTCTACTCCTTATGATCTGCCACTCAATAGCACACTTTGTACATTCTGTGGTCAATGCAGTGCTGTTTGTCCTGTCGGGGCCATTGTTGAAAAGGATAACACCGCTGAATTATTTGAAATCATGTCGGATAATAAAAAACATATTATCGCCCAAGTAGCACCTGCTGTAAGAGTCGCTTTAGGAGATGATTTTGGTCTTCCCGAAGGTTCTATTGTAACAGGAAAGCTCGTATCCGCACTTAAACAATTAGGTTTTCATGCCGTATTTGACACTAATTTTACTGCAGACTTGACCATCATGGAAGAAGGAACCGAACTCATTGACCGCATTAAAAATGGTGGAACCTTACCGATGATTACATCCTGTTCTCCCGGTTGGATTAACTACGTTGAAGGGAAATATGATCATCTTTTAGATCACCTATCCACATGTAAATCTCCTCAACAAATGTTTGGAGCCATATCCAAATCTTATTACGCTGAAAAGATGGGCCTTGCACCTGAAGATATCTATACTGTATCCATCATGCCATGTACCGCTAAAAAATTTGAAGCTCAAAGAGAAGAAATGAAAACCAATGGGGTTCAAGAGGTGGATATGGTTATCACCACCAGGGAATTGGCAAAAATGATTAAAATGGCCGGTTTAAATTTCCCTAACCTTCCTGAATCCGACTTTGACAGTCCATTAGGTACAGGAACAGGAGCTGCGGTCATCTTCGGTAACACCGGTGGTGTCATGGAAGCCGCCCTTCGAACTGCCTATGAGGTCATGACCGGACAAGAAATTCCTACATTGGAATTTTCTCCTGTAAGGGGATTGGACGGTATTAAAGAAGCAGATATAGCCATTGATAATACTACCGTTAAGGTTGCTGTAGCTCATGGTTTATCTAACGCTAAGAAAATTATGGATATGATTGATCAGGGCTCTTGTCCTTACACCTTTATTGAAATCATGGCTTGCCCGGGCGGCTGTATCGGTGGCGGTGGTCAACCTATTCATACCACCATGGCTACCAAAGCCAAGCGAATCGAATCCATTTACAAAATCGACAAAGAGATTCTTCCACTTCGAAAATCTCACGAAAACCCGGATGTTAAACGACTTTATGAGGAATATTTAGGGGAACCTACGGGACATAAATCCCATGAATTGCTTCACACTTATTATCAACCCAAAAATAAAACCGTTTGCGGTCATAAGCTCAAATAAGGGTCTAAAATAAAATATCCAAAATAACCGTGCAAAAAGGGCTCCCACCGATATATGCTTGAGGTGAAGAGCCCTTTAAATTATCTCAATTAATATTCTATGTATAGCATGCTATGCATACCTTGTTCAGCCCAGGATGCCTATAAACCATAACGCCGCCTGCGGGCCAATCTTCTTTTCTTTCTTCTAATATTGCTTTTTATAATAAGAACTCCATAAAGAACTAGGAGTACCATAATGACCTTCAGAATGATGCCTAAAGGAGATGCCTTAATTTTATCCCCCACCGTTGAAATCAGTTTCTTTTCAACATCATTGAGGGCTAACAAGATTGTTTCTCCTATCACTTCTCCTTCATATTTAATAATCATTTTCCCTACTATCTCATCTTTGAGTATAGGGGCAAAAATTTTATCAATACTGATCTCCTTTTGGATATTATCCTCTGCTATGTCAATATCCATTGTCTTCACAAAGGATTCCCCTGCAAAGATATCGATTGTTTTTGTTTTTCCATTGATGACTTCTGCGTTTTCAATATGTTCACCTTTTTTAACAACTTCGATATTCTTAAAAGAGAGCAATCCATAATTTAATAAGCGATGAGCATCGGCATAAAGCTCATTTGGATTCGATTTAAGAATAACAGCTATGATTTCCCTGTTATTATCTTTTGCAGAAGATACAATACAACTTCCTGCAGCGACTGTATACCCTGTTTTTATGCCGGTAGCCCCCTCAAATTTGGGTGCTATGTACTTCCCATCATAATAGATGGATGCACTGGTATCCCACATTAATCTATTCCTCGTGCGGAAATACCTTGCTTCCTGTTTTTCTGTTGGATAAATCGTATAAGTCTTACTATAACTAACTATCCTTCTGAATTCTTCATTCTTCATGGCCTCTTGAGCCATCAAGGATAGGTCGTAAGCCGTTGAGACATGGTTTTCATCCGGCAATCCATTAGGATTAACAAAGTTTGTGTCATGAGCGCCCAGTTCTTTTGCTTTTTCATTCATCAGCCTAACAAACTCTTCCTCTGTCCCCGCTATGTGCTTTGCCAAGGCTACAGCAGAATCATTGGCTGATTCTAATAAAAGTGAGTACAAAAGATCCTTAATGGTTATCTGTTCTCCTTCTATCAGATATATTCTGCTTCCTTCCGTAAAGGGAGTCTCTGCATCTATCGTGACAATTTCATCCAATTCACAAGCCTCGAGAACTAAAAGAGCTGTCATGATTTTTGTGGTACTGGCAGGGTACATTTTTTTATGGGCATCCTTTTCATAGAGTATGTCCCCGGTATCCGCATCAATCAATATGCCTGTTTCCCCACATATCTGTATATGCGAACTATCTGCATGAATAGCATCCGGGTTTGCCATCATAAAAAGTAATATTAAAACCAATATATATAAAGACTTTTTCATTCATCTATTCTCCTAGAAAATAGTCTGTCAGCTTAAAACCTTTATCAAAATAATTGCCGCTGCTTACAGCTAACTCCTCATCAAAAGCATTGCTTTCAACAAAAGATTGTTTTCTGCTATCAAAAAGAACATAAGGAACAGGATCGCCAGTATGGGTTCTTATGCAAATAGGTGTCGGATGATCCGGTAATACCATGATCTTAAAATCCTCTCCTGTGGTTTTTAAATATTCAAATATTGGCTTTACCATTTTTTCATCAATGATTTCCATGGATTTAATTTTACCCTCGATATCACCTTGATGGCCACATTCATCAGGAGCTTCTACATGGAGATAGACGAAATCTTTTCCTGCTTTCAGCTCATCGATAACAGCCTTGGTTTTGCCCTCAAAATTAGTATGAATATTAGCTGTAACACCCTCTACATCGATAGATTGTAAGCCGGCACAAATACCGATACCCTTGACTAAATCCACTGCGGAAACGACACTGCCTTGAATGCCGTATTTTTCGTAAAAGCTGTTTAAACGTGGTTTCCTACCCTGGCCCCAAATCCATATAGAATTGGCAGGCTTTAGACCTTGCTCTTCCCTTTTCTTGTTAATGGGATGATTTTTTAAAATGTCATAACTCTTTTCCATCATAGCAATGATAAAGGCCGCATCCTTACCATGAGGCATATAATCTTTAATTTCTCTGTCCAATATATCGTGAGGTGGCGTCATCTCAAAGTCTTCATGACCATCATTCCATACCATAGCATGGCGATAGCTAACACCGGCGTAAAAAGCTATATTTTCTGTCCTAAAAGCCTCATTGACAGCATCGATTAAGATGGCCGCCTCTTGGCTTGATATCTCTCCTGCACTGTTATCAAGCATTGTTTTATCAAAATAGTTACCCTCTGCTGATAATGTCACCAGATTACACCTAAAGGTAACATCCGTTTCTTCTAAATGAATTCCCATGCTTATGGCCTCTAAAGGCGATCTCCCTGTATGATAAACCTGAGGATCATAGCCCATAACCGATAGGTTGGCAACATCACTTCCCGGTGCCATTCCATCAGGGACGGTTTTCACAGCACCGATTTCTCCCATTTGTGCTAATTTATTAATAGTAGGAATTTTGGCTACCTGTAAAGGTGTTTTATTTCCTAATGCTTCAATTTTAACATCTGCGACACCATCTGTCAGAACAATTACGTATTTCATATATTCTTTTTCCTTTCCTATCACTGTCTAAAACAATCTTCTTATCATTCTATAATTACCAGCCTAAAAAATCCAGTATTTCATGAAATTTAACCTTCTTTTTTACCTGTTATTTTTTCCATTCGGACAATGGGGACTCTTGACTTTATGGTTATTATTATATATTATCATAGAATAGATTTAAAATTCTTGATAAATTTTTGCCAAACACAATAGGAGGATATTTTATGAATAGGGTATACAATTTTTCTGCCGGTCCGTCTATGCTTCCTCTAGAGGTATTGGAAAAAGCATCGAAAGAGCTTGTTAATTATGGCGAAAGCGGCATGTCCGTTATGGAAATGAGTCACCGTTCTAATGATTTTCTTGAAATTATTACTTCAGCGGAAAACACTCTTCGCGATTTAATGAATATACCGAGCAACTACAAAGTATTGTTCCTTCAAGGCGGAGGATCCAGCCAGTTTTCAATGATTCCCTTAAACCTTTTTACAAAGTCTAAGAAAGCAGACTTTATTATCACAGGATCTTGGGCTGAAAAGGCTGCGGCTGAAGCAAAACGTTACGGAACTGTCAATGTATTGGCGTCATCCAAAGCGGATACTTTTTCCTATATTCCAAAAGTAGCCAAAGAGAACTATTCGCCGGATGCAGATTATTTTTACATTACTTCCAATAACACTATCTACGGAACACGCTACGTTGATTTTCCTGAAACAGGTGAGGTTCCTCTGGTTGCGGATTTTTCCTCAAACATTCTTTCCGAAGGTTGCGATGTTTCTAAATTTGGTCTTATCTTTGCCGGAGCCCAAAAGAATATAGGACCTGCAGGCGTTACCATCGTTATCATCCGAGAAGATCTTATTGGTCATGCCAATTCGATGACGCCTACCATGTTTGATTACAAGATTCACGCTGATGAAAACTCCTTATACAATACACCTCCAACTTACTCTATCTACATGGCAAAATTGATGTTTGAATGGGTTAAAGCTAATGGCGGAGTAGCTGCCATGCAAAAGGTTAATGAGGAAAAGGCAAAACTGTTATATGATTGCCTTGATAATAGTAAAATGTTCAGCAACCCTGTTGCCAAAGAAGACCGTTCTTTAATGAATATCACCTTCGTAACAGGAAAGCCGGATTTAGATAAAAAATTCATCGCAGAAGCTGAAAAAGATGGTTTGGTCAATCTTGGCGGTCACAGGTCCGTTGGCGGTATGAGAGCTAGTATATATAATGCCATGCCGGTGGCCGGAGTCGAAAAGCTTGTGCAGTTTATCCAAAAATTTGAGCAAGATAATCAATAGGAGGTTTATTTGAATATGTATAAAATAGCAACACTGAATAATATTTCACCTAAAGGTTTAATATTGTTTGATGACAATAAATATGAAGTGGTTGACCAAATTGGTGAATCACAAGGTATCTTAGTTCGCAGCTATAAAATGCACGATATGGATTTACCGGATAATCTTTTAGCTATTGCACGAGCCGGTGCAGGTGTAAACAACATTCCTCTAGATGAATGTACCAAAAGAGGTGTCGTGGTTTTTAATACACCCGGAGCAAATGCTAACGCTGTAAAAGAATTAGTTATTGCAGGACTCCTTCTTTCTTCCCGAAAAATAGTTCATGCTATCCAATGGGCAGAATCATTAAAGGATGAAAATTATTCTGATGCTGAACTTGAAGCTCTCATTGAAAAAGAAAAGAGTAACTTTGCCGGTTGTGAAATCAAGGGTAGAACCTTGGGCGTTATAGGTATAGGTGCTATCGGTGTTATCGTTGCTAACGCCGCTTCTGCATTAGGTATGCATGTTATAGGCTACGATCCTTTTGTTTCTGTAAGAGCTGCTCTTGGACTTTCCAGAAAAGTCGAATTAACAGATAGCTTTGATGAAATTTTGAGGAAATCCGACTATATTACTTTGCATGTTCCGATGATGGATGCTACAAAAGGACTTCTAGACAAGAAAGCATTCTCCATGGTCAAAAAAGGTGTTAAAGTGCTCAACTTTGCAAGAGGACCTATTGTGGATGAAGATGCTATCATCGATGCCATCAACAGTGGTATTGTTGACCGCTATGTAACAGACTTTCCAAACAAAAAATTACTGAATACAAAAAGAGTAATCAATATACCTCACTTAGGAGCATCTACTCCTGAGTCTGAAGAAAATTGTGCAATTATGGCTGTTGAAGAAATGATGGATTATTTAGAACATGGTAATATCACAAATTCTGTCAACTTTCCGGATTGTACTTTAGGAAAATGTGAAACGATTGCAAGAATTGGTGTTTTCCATAAAAACATTCCGACCATGATTGCAAAAATCACCAATACCTTGGGGGCATTAAATATCAATATCAGCAATATGAACAATCGAAGTAAAGGCGAATTTTCCTATATGCTTATTGATTTAGACTCAGAGATAACAGCTGAAGACCTCGCTACGATTGAAGCTATCGACGGTATTATTTCTGTCAGAATCATTAAATGCAATTAGGTTTAAAGAAATTCAATCCTTCCCTTGGCAATAACCTTAAAATATGTAAAAAAAATAAAAACCAATCAAAACCAGAGTAATTTAACTCTCGTAAGATTGGTTTTTTCTGTCATAGGTTCTTTGTTGGTGTTGGTTTAATGAATTCACCTTCATTCTGTCTTACAAAAAAATCTTGCGTAGGCCACATTGATCTGAATGCCGATGACAATAACCAAACTGATAATATAAGACCACAGCATCAATATCGCAACACTGGCTAAACTCCCATAGATTATATTATAATTCCCAAAATATTTTACATAAAAGGAAAATATGACAGATGAAATAATGATGCCTATCGTCGCAAATAAAGCACCTATTCTGAAATTTTTATAGCTCATCTTTTTATTAACAGAGGTGTAATAAATATAAAGTAAGATATAGTAAAAAACAACAAAACCTAGCGGCCATCGGAGGGTGTACCAAATTTTATTGATTATAATTTCGTTATTAAAAATATCCAATGAATTGCTTGTAATGAACTCGCCTATCAATTCGCCAAATATAACAATACTCAAACTAAACAGGATCATGAATATAAATAGAAATGTTATTTTCATGGCCTTTATCCTGTCGCGTATAATAAAATTGCTTTTAGAAGGTACCCCATAGGCAAAATTGGATATCCTGATTACCGAATGAAAGCCCCTAGAGGCTAACCAAATGGAAATGACCATAAAAAAGATACCCATATTACTTGTTGGAGGTTCTTCCAAATAAGGAATTACCGCCGTATAAAACTCCTTCGGTGTATAGCTTTTTACCAGTTCTATAATTAAAGACAAAGAAGTGGAAAAAGCTCCTGAAAATACGCCGACCAACGTAGCCGTCGGTACGATAGATAACAATAAATAGAATGCCAATTCCGCGGCCACACCACCATAATAAGGATGTTGTAAACTTTTAAATGTATATCGCATCACCAATAAAACTTTATTTTTTATTTTCATCTATTCTGCCTCATCTATTACTTTGCCTACTCTGCCCCGATTAATTTTATGAAGGCTTCCTTAAATTTTTCGCAGGCCCTAGCCCTGTGACTAATTTTGTTTTTTAGCTCATTGCCTAATTCTGAAAAAGTTTGATCATAGCCTTCCACAATAAATAAGGGATCATATCCAAAGCCGCCTTGACCTTTTTCCTCAAATGCAATTTTCCCCGAACATTCTCCTCTTACGGAAAGCCTTTTTCCATCCGGTAAGGCCATGGAAATAACCGATACAAATTTTGCCTTTCTGTTTTTTACATGTGCCAATTCCTCTAAAAGCTTTTTATTGTTTTCTTGATCCCTAGCCTCTTCTCCTGCATACCTGGCTGAATAAACACCGGGCCTCCCCCCTAAGGCATCTACTTCTAAGCCTGAATCGTCTGCTATGGTAGGCTTCCCACTGATTTTCATGATTTCCTCAGCCTTTTTCATGGAGTTCCCTTCAAAGGTATCCTGGTCTTCTTCTACATCAATATGATCTAATCCTGCCTCTTTTATAGAGATAATCTCAATATCCGAATCAGTGAATATGTTTCGAAGCTCTTCCAATTTATTTTTATTTTGAGTTGCTGCTATGATGATCATATATATCTCCCAATATTTCTTTTTGTTTTTCAAACAGTATATGGCATCCCTTACGTGCTAAGGCTATCATATCATTTAATTCTGTTATTTTAAAGGTTGCTTCTTCTCCTGTTCCCTGAATTTCAATAAATTCATCCTGATCTGTCATAACTACATTCATATCTACCTCAGCATTTGAATCTTCATGGTAGCATAAATCTAACAGGGCTTGGCCCTCCACCATGCCTACACTTATAGCGGATATGTAGCTCTTAATAGGGATCATTTCCATTTTATTATCGTCACATAATTTTTTTACAGCAATGACCAAAGCCACAAATGCACCTGTAATGGATGCGGTTCTGGTTCCTCCATCTGCTTGGATAACGTCGCAATCAATCCATATGGTTCGTTCCCCTATGCTTTTAAGATCTACTGCATTTCGGAGGGATCTTCCTATGAGCCTTTGAATTTCCTGGGTCCTTCCATCAACCTTTCCTCTGCTTGATTCTCTTACTTTTCTTTTTCCAGTCGATCGAGGAAGCATACCATATTCTGCAGTAATCCAACCCTCACCGCTTCCCTTTAGAAAAGGGGGTACTTTATCTTCTATGGATGCAGTACATATAACTTTAGTATGGCCCATTTCTATCAATACAGAACCTTCCGGATGCATAAGATAATCATTCGTTATTTTTATCCCTCTAATCTCGTCAAGTTCCCTACCATCTATTCTGTTTATTGTCATCTTTTTTCTTCCTCTCCTAAGTCTTATATATATATTAAGTTAGTCCATTATATACCAACATATTTTTTTTTACAATGTTATCTATCCCCTCATGATGACAAACTATACCCAGCCCTATCTACTAAAAAAACCATCTCCTTTAAAAAATATTTCATGAGATGGTTTTTATTTAAATTATGTACCCTATCTGGATGCGCGATTCTTAATGTCTTTGACAACATCGTCCAGTAAATTCACAACGATATTGCTTTTAGGCTCCTCTTGGATTTGATTTACAACAGGTACCAAGGTGGTGTTTGTTTCACTGACACTTTCATTGTAAACCAAGATGGTGTCAAGAGCCGGTTTTTTTCCTATATAATTGACACTCTCTCTTTTTAGTGGTTTCCCTATTTCAACCCCGTGAGGCATCTTGTTGATAACTTTTCCTTCTATCATGAATTGTACTTCCTGAACAGTCGGAAATTCTGTCAATGTATAAACAACGGATTGTATCAAATTTTGTTCTTCTTCTTTATTGGCTACATTCGTAAAATCCATTGAGAAGTCTGCTTTACATAAGCCATCACGTATGGTCATACCAAGTATTTGAGTGCTTGACGGAATAACAGGATACAATCCTATCTTCACCATATCACTATAGTTTTTCGGTGTATTGATCATAGCTCGGAGAGCTTGCTTGGCAATCCCTCTGCCCTCAGTCCATTCTATCTTACGCATTACAGGAGTTATTATACCATTTTCATCCTTGTAGTAAAGAATAGTATCTCGCATACCTGATTTTTCGAAAGGGTCTACAGAAGTATCAATGATGACAGGTTGCTCATCTTCTTTAAATACTCCTTTTAATCTTTCTACAGGATTTGTAAAAACTGAAATTAGCAGTAATAACACAATGACGAATATAATTTTTCTCGGAATTTTAAGAACCATTCACTCACCCCCAGTTCATCCTTTTAAATGTATATTCAGGAGGTGAGTGAACTATTCACATAAAGCTACATTTGTGTATCTACATAAGTTTTTATTCCATTAAATAGAGCTTGTGCGGACTTTTGCCTATAGCTATTTTGCTTTAATAATTCCAATTCATTTGGATTGGTCATAAATCCCATCTCAGGCAAAGCCGAAGGCATTTTCGTCTCTCGGGTTACAACGATTGCAGGACGATTTTGAAGTCCCATATTTTTTGCTCCTAAACCCTGATAAGCTGCGTTTTGAATGGTTTTTGCAAAGGCTGTCTTGGAAGGCATAACCGATCCGTCATATACTGTTAATACGCCATGGGCTGATGGACTTGCTGCATTATGATGAATGCTTAAGAATAAATCTGCATTTAAGGCATTAGCATAGTCAGCTCTCTCATATAATCCAATATAGACATCCTTTTCCCTAGTCATTTTTACTTTAAACCCTGCTTCCTCTAATAGCTCCCTTAATTTTAATGCCGTATCTAGGTTTAAGAATTTTTCCTGGACTCCTCCTGCAACAGCTCCGGGATCTTTGCCACCATGCCCCGGATCAAGAACCACCAAGATATCTTTATAAGGGCTGGTTTCCTGAGGTTTTGATTTTAAGTTGGTAAAGCCTAAGATGATGCTGCTGCTACTTAGACTGCCGGTTGTAATCTTAGCAGTGGTCTCGCTGTTGTATTTGACCTGGATGTTATAATAGAGGTTTTCTTTTTCTCCATCTATTTCGATATAGTTAATGATTCCATCATATAAATCCAAGCGCATCTCGTTGATTAAACTGATGTCACTTTTTTTAACCCTTACATTAGCTAGCTTATTGGCAGCATCATGGGTCACCGTATAATTACTGACCCCGTTGAGATCCAGAACAACCTGAGATTCTACCATAGCTGTTATGTATTCATATTTAAATTGATTCAAAGGATCTGTTGTCATGTATACGATGATATCCTTATTCAGTGCATCAATATACATATTATCCTCCATAGATGTGCCCTTCTTGAGATCAAAGACAACACGAACAACCTTGCTGTATTCATTGTAGTCTTGGTCGTATTGAGAGTATCGGACTTGGCTAACCACATTGTTACCTATACTGATGGAGCCCTCTAAAGTGTCTATTTGAGCATCTAAAATATCAATGGCCACTCTATCCCCTAAGTCAATCACATTGTAGGCAGGGTTCTTGCCTGTTTTTATGACAACTGCCTGGGAATTTTCTTGAAACTCAATCTCAGCTATTTCATTGACAAAAGTCACATAGATAGTGTTTGTTGCCTCGTCATAAAAGGTCTTATAGGAACCGCCTATCTCCAGTTCAACGGTAACCCTTGTGGTATCTCTCGTGTCCGCATGGATAACCGAAGCTCGGTAACCTATAATCCCGTTTTTCTCGATGGTCTCTCTGAAAAAATTATTTTTCCCGATATTCGCATTGGGAATATCAATGACAACTGTATCCAGCGTTCCCAGCTTGACTGCCGGCAAATACATGGAGCTGTAGTTGACCTTAGAATTTGCTTTTATGGCAATTGCGGGTATTCCGTTATAGCTTGTATATTTTACGCTTTCCACCGTGGCTAAGGGGTAGTCTATAACAGCTGTATAGGTTCCTTCAAACCATTTTATATCCATCCCTAACTGTTCGGATACAAAACGAAAAGGGACTACAGTTCTTGCGTTGCCTTCATATGTAACCAGTTTCGCAGGAACACCATCAGGTAATGCAACCTTTTTACCGTTGACTAAGGCATCCTTACTATCGATTGTCAGCACAATTTCCTTACCGTCCTTATTGATGATAGCCTGCATAGTTTCTTGCTTCCATTGCACATTGGCCCCTAATGTCTCCGCTATAAAATAGATCGGCACCAAGGTCCTGTCATCCATGATAAAAGCAGGAACATCTGTGGTCAGTATGTCCTCCTTACCAAACATCAGATTCACTACCGGTACGTCCTTTGTTTCATACTTTGCTGTTGATCTATCATATACCTCCACATTTACATTACCCATTTGCTGCCAATCTTGATTGGCATAAGCAAAATGAGGTATGACCATTGCAACAATTAATAAGAATAGCATCCCCAGTTTAATCCTCTTCAACATTCATTATCCTCCCCCTATCTTCATAATAACCTTACCGGTAGAAAACGTTATTTGCTACTCAAGGTCTCCCCTTTAATTTATCATTTTTTGACGATTCATTCAAGAAAATGAAGGATTTGTAAAGGAGTTGTCATATTTAGCTTTTCCCTGGATTCTACACCTATGGCTCCTGGCAAAAAATAAAATATTAGAGCCTTTGATCTTTGGAAGACTCTAACATTTATGAAAGAATAAAAATATTATGTTCTTGCAAAATATACATTACAGCTGTATAAATTCAACCTGCATTTCATTCGATTCAAGCTGGATAGTAGCAAAGCTTATAGGAAGTGAAAATCTTTTAGGCCCACAGCTTCCCGGATTTAAGTAATATATATTACCCTTTTCTTCAAGAGAGGGGTTATGGGAATGTCCATAAATAACCATGGATAACCCCATACTTTGTGGAATGAGATCCAGCTGGCTAATATCATGAATGAGATAAACAAAGGTATCATTTCCAAGATCGACCATTTCTGTTAGCGGTAAGCTTCTGACCCGGCCTTCCCTATCGCAATTCCCTCGGACAGCTATGACAGGTGCTACTTTTTCAAGCTCTACAAGCACCTCTCCATTATCGATATCTCCTGCATGCAAGATAAGGCTTACTCGTTTCTTTTTTAAATGTTCGATAACCTCATCCCTTAATAGTCCATGGGTATCGGACAGGACTCCTATTGTTTTTTTGTTCATTTTTATCTATGTTTCTCCTAACTTTCTCCTTTACAAGGTATTCGGTAATATGGTTGCGATCTGCGGGAAAATAATCAGCAGTATCATGGAAACTATCAAAGCCAGTAGAAATGGCCAAATACCTTTAAATATGGTTTCTAAGGGTACATCGGGAGCAACTCCTTTGATAACA
>CAYSBC010000039.1:0-18521 GCA_964429195.1 uncultured Eubacteriales bacterium
TTGCTTTATAGAAAATAAGATTACCTGCCTTATCAGCTTTATTAGCCTTGATTAAGGCAAAGTCAGCTTTTAAAGCCTTTTCTAATACATATTTTTTGCCATCTACTTCAATAATGGGTTTTCCTTCACCTAATTCCGTTCCTAATGATGTCGGAGTCAATATTCCGCCTAGCCCGAATCCACCTGCTCTGCATCTCTCAGCTAATGTTCCTTGTGGCGTAAATTCAACTTCCAATTCTCCTGCTTCAATTTGCTTTGCTGCTTCCTTATTTCTGCCTACGTAAGATGCTATAAATTTACTTACGCATTTTCCATCGATGAGTATCCCTACGCCTCTGCCTGGCATAGATGCAGAAATAGACATTGCTGTAAGGTTTTTTGTCCCGTTTGCTGCGATTTGATGCAATATTTTGTCAGGCGCACCAACACCCCAGAAACCGGAAACCATCACAGACATGCCATCCTTAACCATACTTGCTGCTTCTTCAATTGTTATGATTTTAGCCATAATATCCTCCCATAGAAATTTACCAATTCCCCTACTCGATTAACAAGTAGGGGTAATTAGTATTTTACATTTGATTATATTTAAATGCTTAAAAATAATTATAAATTTAAACATTCAATACTGAGATGTTATCTTCCGATTGCTCCGGAAATAACCATTTTTTGAACTTCATTGGTTCCCTCGTAAATTTGAGTTATCTTGGCATCTCTCATCATTCTTTCAACTGGATGATCTGTAGTGAAACCAGCTCCGCCTAAAACTTGAACTGCTTCTGTAGTTACTTCCATAGCTGTATCTGTAGCAAACATTTTAGCCATAGCAGCTTCTTTTGAATATGGAAGATTGTTTTGTTTTAACCATGCTGCTCTTAATGTAAGCCATTTAGCAGCTTCGATTTTTGTAGCCATTTCAGCTAATTTGAAAGCAATTGCTTGTTGCGCAAAGATTGGTTTTCCGAATTGAACACGTTCTTTAGCATAAGCTAATGCATATTCGTAAGCACCTTCAGCAATACCAACGCCTTGAGCAGCGATACCAATTCTACCGCCATCTAATGTTTGCATTGCAATTTTGAATCCTTCGCCTTCTTTTCCTAACATTTGTGATGCAGGAATTCTCATGTTATCAAATTCTAAAACTCTTTGTACAGTAGATCGGATACCCATTTTAGTTTCTTGTTTTGTAAAGTTAAATCCTGGAGTTCCTTTTTCTACGATGAATGCAGATATTCCTTTTAATCCCTTAGACTTATCAGTCATAGCGATTAACATTGTGTAATCAGCAAATCCAGAGTTTGTAATGAAACATTTTGTTCCATTTATGATATAGTCATCGCCATCTTTTTCAGCAACTGTAATTTGCATAGCAGCATCACTACCAGCATTAGGTTCAGTTAAACCAAAAGCTCCTAGGCATTCACCAGAGAACATTTTTGTAGAATATTTTTGTTTTTGTTCTTCAGTTCCATAAGTAAAAATTGGCCACGATGATAAAGAAACGTGTACTGAGTATGAACAACCTAAAGAAGCATCCACTTTATTGATTTCAATTCCTGCTAATACATAAGCAATTTGGTCTGATCCAGCTCCGCCATACTCTTTTGGATATGGAAGTCCTGCTAAACCAAGTTTACCCATTTTTTTGAAAAGTTCATAAGTTGGAGCATAATCTTGACCTAAATCTCTTGCTGCTGCACCTGGTGCTACTTCTTTAGCAACGAAATCCTTTACCATTTGTTGAATCTTTAATTGTTCTTCTGAAAATTGCATATTAAACATTAGAAAGTCCTCCTTGAAAAATTTATTTATTCTTTAGCATATATTAAAGGCAAGAAGCATGCCAAGCCTAAAACATATGAAGATGACTTATTTAAGCTGATTTTAGCCCCTTGCCCCACAGGGCTTAGATGATAGATTGCATCACATATCCTTTGCTTTCTTTTGATATTGCTGAATATCAACAACTTGCCTTGAGATGCAATCCTACACGATGCGATGCATGTAGGCATCGTGTTGTTGTGCTTTTCTCGACACATGTTCAATTCTTAATCCGTATCCTCTTCAGTATATGTATACAAAATACCATCCGGAGCAAAAATATTTTTTATGTCTTGCTTAGCTTGCTCTTCTTCCCTTTTTTCCCTTCCCCCCATAAAGGAAAGAGGCGCCATTCTGCCCAAAATTCTTTGATCTATTTCCATTTGATGGGGTTCTGAATGAAGCCGATAAAATTCTCTATCTTCTTCAGTTCTTTCAAGCGGATCTATTATAGAATCATTTTCTAACGACTTCTTTTCTATGGACTCGTCCGATATATTCTTAATTTTATCTTTCTCCGACATAGTTCTGCCTCCTCTGTTAATATTGAATTATGTATTATTATTTTTTTATTTGACCTTGTACATTATATCATAATTGATTAGGAAAGCAAAATCGTTTACAAATAAAACTTTAAGTAGAAATACCCTAAAGTATACTGTCTCTTCTTACAGTATACTTTAGGGGTATTTATTTAAATTAATTCCAAATAGACTATCTCAGCATTATCGCCTCTTCGAGGCCCTATTTTGACAATTCTTGTATATCCGCCATTTCTTTCTTCATACTTTGAAGCGATATTATCAAATAAGTTTTTAACAACGTCTTCTTCAGTTACGTATGCAAGTACTTGTCTTCTTGAGTGTAAGTCACCTTTTTTTGCTAATGTGATCATTTTTTCAGTTAATTTTCTTGTTTCCTTAGCTCTTGTATCGGTAGTTTTTATTCTACCCTCCTTTAAGAGTGAAGTAACAAGATTTCTTAGCATAAGGTTTCTATGAGAAGTGGGCCTGCCCAATTTTCTATGTCCTGGCATATTGTTCCCTCCTTTGCAGACTAATGATTATTCATCACTCGGTCTAAGTCCTAGACCAAGTTCACTTAATTTATTTTTTACTTCATCTAAAGACTTTTTACCTAGGTTTCTGACTTTCATCATATCCTCTTCAGATTTGTGGGTCAATTCCTCTACAGTATTAATTCCAGCACGCTTTAAACAGTTAAATGATCTCACTGATAATTCAAGCTCTTCTATGGTCATCTCCAGAACCTTTTCTTTTTGATCTTCTTCTTTCTCAACCATAATTTCTACTTGATCAAAATTCTCAGTTAATTCAATAAATAGACTTAAATGTTCTTGCATAATCCTGGCACCTAATGATGCTCCTTCATCAGGTTTAATACTTCCGTCTGTCCAAATTTCAAGAGTAAGTCTATCATAGTCCGTAACCTGACCAACACGCGTATTGGTTACTGAAAAGTTGACCTTTCGAACAGGAGAATAGATAGAATCTATAGGAATAACTCCTATGGGTGTAAAATCAGTTTTATTCTGTTCTGAGGGTACATATCCTCTCCCTCTTGAAATAGTCAATTCCATAACGAGCTTAGCCCCTTCTTCCAAGGTTGCTATATGGATATTGGGATCAAGAATTTCTAAATCTGAATCTGCAACGATATCTCCAGCAACAACCTCCCCTGGCCCTTCAACATCTATCATATATGTCTTTGGTGTGTTGCTGTTTAAGTTAATCGCTAAGCCTTTTAAATTCAATATAATTTCTGAAACGTCTTCCTTAACCAAAGGAATAGTAGAAAATTCATGCAGTACACCATTTATTTTTACAGATACAACAGCTGTTCCGGGAAGGGATGATAGAAGTATCCTTCTAAGACTATTACCTAAGGTTGTGCCGTATCCTCTTTCAAGTGGTTCAACTACAAATTTTCCATATGTGTTATCCTTGCTTAATTCCACGCATTCAATGGTGGGTTTCTCTATCTCGATCATACCCGAACCCTCCTTATTATTTTTTACCCGAGGGTGATAACTAATGATACCTTGCTACCTTAATTATTTAGAATATAACTCGACTATTAGATGTTCTTCTATTGGAATATCAATGTTCTCTCTAGTTGGTAATGTGACAACTTTTCCCTCTAGCTTTTCAAAGTCAACTGTTACCCAATCAGGTGTAGTTAAAGTTGTCTCCTTAACTTGTTTGAACTTTGATGAGCTACTGCTATTTTCTTTAACCTGAACGACATCTCCTTCTTTTACAAGGATAGAAGGAATGTTTGCCTTCTTACCATTAATCGAAAAATGTCCATGCCTGATCAATTGTCTTGCTTCTTTTCTTGAAGACGCAAGCCCCATTCTAAACACAACATTATCTAATCGGGTTTCTAGCATGATGAGCAAGTTTTCACCAGTGATGCCTGCTTTGCTAGCTGCCTTGTCAAAATAGTGTTCAAATTGAGTTTCTAATACACCATAATAACGTTTAACCTTTTGTTTTTCTCTAAGCTGTAATCCATACTCTGATATTTTCTTTCTTCCTTGGCCATGTTGACCAGGAGCATAATTTCTTCTTTCAATAGCACATTTCGTACTATAACATCTTTCACCTTTTAAAAACAGTTTCTGCCCTTCGCGCCTGCATAATCGGCATGAAGGTCCTGTGTATCTAGCCATATTACTACACCTCCCTAATATTAAACTCTTCTTCTCTTCGGTGGTCTACAACCGTTGTGAGGAATAGGTGTGATATCTTTTATCAAGCTAATTTCTAATCCTGCAGTTTGAAGCGCTCTGATTGCAGCCTCTCTACCGGATCCGGGTCCTTTTACATATACCTCAACTGTCTTTAATCCATGCTCCATCGCTGCTTTTGCTGCTTCTTCAGCTGCCATTTGTGCCGCAAAGGGAGTAGATTTTCTAGATCCTCTAAATCCTAGAGCACCCGATGTTGACCAAGATAAAGCATTTCCACTTAAGTCCGTAAGAGTAACAATTGTATTGTTAAAGGTTGATTGAATATGTGCCTGACCGCGCTCAATATTTTTTCTATCACGTTTCTTTTTACGCACTGTCTTTTTTGCTGCTGCTTTAGCTACCATTGTATCCCTCCTTTAACCTTTCTTTTTTCGCCCTACCACTCTTTTAGGGCCTTTTCTTGTTCTTGCATTTGTTTTAGTTTTTTGACCTCTAACAGGTAAATTCCTTCTGTGTCTAATTCCTCTATAACAACCAATTTCTTTTAATCTCTTTATGTTTAATGAGATTTCACGTCTTAAATCTCCTTCAACATGATATCCGCCTTCAATAATCTTTCTTAAGGCACTTACTTCGTCCTCTGTAAGATCTTTTATTCGAGTATCAGGGTTGATACCTGCTTGTCGCAGAATTACATTTGAGGATGGTCTACCTATACCAAATATATAAGTTAACCCTATTTCAGCTCTTTTATCTCTAGGTAAATCAACACCAGCGATTCTGGCCATCTTTTCACACCTCCTGAACCTTTTAAAAATATATTCAATATTAGCAACAGATTTACATTATTGAAGAACAATAATATATTCTTAGAACTATTTTACCAAAGTAAAATACAGCCGCGTTCCTGCCAATACTATTGAGCATTAACCTTGTTTTTGCTTATGCTTAGGATTTTCACATAACACCATGACTCTCCCATTGCGTTTTATTACTTTGCACTTTTCGCAAATTGGTTTTACAGATGATCTAACTTTCATTTTTCTACCTCCTTATCACTTATCTCTCCAAGTGATTCGACCCCGACTCAAGTCGTAGGGTGATAACTCTACTTTAACCTTATCACCGGCTAATATTTTAATGAAATTCATTCTTATCTTGCCTGAAATATGAGCCAGTACAATATGATCATTTTCTAATTTAACTTTGAACATGGCATTTGGCTGAACCTCTACAACGGTGCCCATTACTTCGATGACATCTTTTTTTGTCATACTTTGCACCTCCTATTCTTGAATTAGATAATTTCTAATTTCTCAAGCTCTCGTTTTAAATATATATTATTAATCTTCTCATTTCTTTCAAGTTTCTCTTGGATATCTTTGTTAATACCATATACCATTTTAAGATGCTTAATTTTCTTCATTTTGGGCTTCTCGATTTTTCTTAGATCACCATCAACAATCAACACAAATTGATCGTTGATAATATCGATGACAAAGAATAATCTATTTTTATCTCTTCCAGCCTTTGATTTTACAATTTGTCCTACAGATATTTCTCCGGTAGTTTCCATATTCACCTCACCTATTAAATCCTCGTCAGTATAATTGGTTCATCTTCGGTTAAGACTACGGTATGCTCATAGTGGGCTGACAAACTGCCATCTGCTGTAACTACAGTCCAATTATCAAGTAGAACTTCTACATCTTCTGTTCCTAGGTTAACCATGGGTTCGATTGCAAAAACCATTCCCGCAGCTAACCTTATACCTCTTCCAGGATCTCCATAATTAGGGATTTGCGGTTCCTCATGCATATTTTTGCCTATTCCATGACCCACAAAATCCTTGACCACAAAGCATTTATTATCTTCAATATACTTTTGGATTGCATGTGAAATATCAGATAATCTATAACCTACTTTGCAATATTTTAATCCTTCATAGAAACTATCTTTTGTTATTTCTATTAGTCTTTCTGCTTCTTTCGATACATTCCCTACAGGAAATGTTCTTGCAGCATCTCCATAGTAGCCTTTGTATATCGTACCAATATCGACACTGACGATATCCTTATCGCATATCACCTTCTTGTCGGATGGAATGCCATGAACAACCTCTTCGTTGATGGATACGCATGCACTACCCGGAAACCCGTTATAACCTTTAAATGCAGGAATCATATTTCTCTTACGGATTTCTTCCTCCACTATCTTATCAATATCAAGAGTTGTCATCCCAGGTGCAATCATGTTTCCTACAATTTCAAGAACTTCTGCAACAGCCTTTCCGGCCTTTTCCATCAACAGAATTTCCCTATTTGATTTTATGGTAATCATTTTTGCTCTCCTATAGCATCAATAATACTTTGAAAAACAATATCCATGTCTTTCTCACCGTCTATAGTTACAATATTTCCTTGATTTGTATAATAATCAATTAGAGGTTTTGTTTCCGTTAAATATACATTGATTCTATTGGTAACAGTTGCTTCTTTGTCATCATCTCTTTGGTATATTTCATGACCACACAAATCACAAATGCCTTCATTTTTTGTTGGTTTATACTTTATGTGATAAGTTGCCCCACAAGCTTTGCAAACTCTTCTGCCAATTGCTCTCTCAATTAAAACGTCTTTTTCTACTTCAATATTGATTACTTTATCGATAGAAACATGCATCTTACTTAAAACCAGGTCGAGCTCTTCAGCTTGTTTTTCAGTTCTTGGAAATCCATCTAACAAAAATCCATTTTGACAATCTTGTTCCTTAAGTCTGTCTTCTACAATAGCCACCACTAGTTCATCAGGGACCAAAGCCCCTTTATCCATATACTCTTTTGCTTGTTTTCCAAGCTCAGTGTTTTCTTTTACATTTTTTCTAAATATATCCCCGGTTGAAATATGAACAATACCATATTTCTCTACTAGCAAAGCCGCTTGAGTTCCTTTACCAGCGCCCGGAGGTCCTAATAAAATTATTCTCATTTAATCATCTCCTTATCAGGGCTACTTCAAGAAACCTTGATAATTTCTCATCATCATCTGAGACTCCACTTGCTTCATTGTTTCAAGTGCAACACCGACAGCTATAAGCAATGACGTTCCTCCAAAATTAAATCCTAAATTTGAAAATTGCAATACGATAGTAGGTAAAACTGCAATAAATGCTAAAAAGAATGCCCCTACTAAAGTAATCCTTGTCATAATCTTATTTAAATACTCTGATGTCGGTCTACCCGGTCTTATGCCCGGAATAAAGCCTCCGTTAGCCTTCATATTATTGGCTACTTCCACAGGGTTGAATGTAACAGCTGTATAAAAGTATGTGAAAAAAATGATGAGTAAAATATTCAATATCGAGTATATCCATATTCCGGCACTTCCATACGGCGATAAATATTCTGTAACAAAAGTAGCAAATTTGCCGTTTGGAACAAAATAAGTTATCGTTAACGGAAATTGCAGTAATGATAGGGCGAAGATAACTGGGATTACCCCTGTTTGATTAACCTTCAAAGGAATATGAGTGCTTTGTCCACCATACATCTTTCTTCCAACGACTCTTTTTGCATATTGAACAGGTATCTTACGCGTTCCTTCTTGTATAGCAATGATGCCCACTATAATAGCTAAAGCTATGATTAAGAATATAACAACAGATACAATTGAAATCTCGCCTGTTCTTAATCGTTGAAATGTCTGCACAACCGTAATAGGTAATCTTGATATGATACCAGCAAATATTATTAATGATATACCATTTCCGATTCCATTCTCTGTTATCTGTTCACCTAACCACATCAGGAATGCTGTTCCGGCTGTTAAGGTTAGTACAACAACGGTTACAGAAAAGAGATCTGTATTTATTAATGCGCTTCTAAATAACCCTACGCTTATTCCAATTGCTTGAACTAAGGCAAGAACTACTGTCAAATATCTCGTGAGTTGAGCAATCTTCTTACGTCCTTCCTCTCCTTGTTTGGCTAATTCTTCCAAAGCAGGAATAGCTATTGTTAAGAGATTTAAAATAATAGATGACGTAATATAAGGTGATATACTCAATGCGAAAATTGTAAATTGACTAAAGGCTCCCCCGGAAAACAAGTCAAATAGACCAAATAATCCTCCTTGACCTGATTGGAATAGTTCCTGGAGTATACTTCTGTCAATGCCAGGTACTGGAATATTCGAACCTAGTCTGAATATCGCTAACATTAAAAGAGTATAAAGCAACTTTTTTTTCATCTCAGGAATTTTCCATGCATTAATAAATGTTTTTATCAAACCCATCCTTAGATCACCTCTGCCTTTCCTCCTGCAGATTCTATTTTTTCAACTGCTGATTTGCTGAACTTGTTTGCTTGGATGGTTAGTTTCTTGTTCAATTCTCCATCGCCAAGTACTTTTACCCCGTCAACAACTTTCTTAATCAGTCCAGCTTCTATGAGTAATTCAGGAGTTATAACAGTATTTTCTTCAAATAAGTTTAAATCTTCTATATTGACTAATGTCCATTGTTTTTTAAATATATTGGTAAATCCTCTTTTAGGGATTCTTCTATATAACGGCATTTGACCGCCTTCAAAGCCTGGTCTAGTTCCGCCGCCACTTCTTGAGTTTTGACCATTGCTACCTCTTCCGGAAGTTTTTCCTAAACCGGAGCTTGGTCCTCTGCCCTTTCTTTTCGGCTTCGTTATTGAACCTTCGGCAGGTCTAAGTTCATGTAACTTCATATTAACACCTCCTGTTTTTAGATTTCTTCTACCTCTACAAGATGTTTAACTTTGTCAATCATTCCTCTTGTTTGATCATTGTCAGGCATTTCTACTGTTTGTCTAATCTTCTTCAAACCTAGAGCTTCAACGTTCTTTTTGTGTAGAGGTTTGCTGCCGATCGTACTTTTTACTAAAGTGATTTTAAGTTTATTTGCCACGGCTAATCCTCCTCTAACCTAATATTTCTTCTTGCGTTTTTCCACGTAATTTTGCTACAAGTTCTACAGTTTTTAAACCATCAAGCCCCTTTATCGTGGCATTAGACATATTTCTAGCATTATTAGAACCTATAGATTTCGCTCTTACATCTTTAATGCCTGCAAGTTCAAGCACTGTACGTACCGAACCACCGGCTAGTACTCCTGTTCCTTCCGGAGCTGGCATAAGCAGTACTCTCCCTGCACCATATATTCCTATTGTTTTATGAGGTATTGTCGTTCCAACTCTTGGGACATAGATAAGATTTTTCTTAGCATCTTCAATACCCTTTTTAATAGCTTCAGGGATTTCTTGAGCTTTACCAAGTCCAACACCTACGTATCCATCTTCGTTCCCAACGACCATAGTTACGCTAAACCTGAAGTTTCTACCACCTTTAACTACTTTTGTTACACGTCTGATATTGACAATAGACTCTTTCATTTCACCTAATTTAGATGCGTCAATTGAGCTTCGTTGCATTTGTCATCCTCCTTTCTTTAGAATTTAAGTCCAGCCTCTCTGGCACCTTCGGCTAATTCTTTAACTCTACCGTGATATAAATATCCACCTCTATCGAATACGACTTCTTCAATCTTATTTTCTAAGGCTTTATTTGCTATGTTTTGACCTACCATCCTAGCAGCTTGCTTATTTCCACCGTATGCCATCTTTTCTTGCATTTCTTTAGCGATAGTTGAAGCCGATACTAATGTTTTTCCATTAACATCATCAATGATTTGTACATAGATATTTTTATTACTTCTATAAACACATAGTCGTGGTTTTTCAGGAGTTCCGGAAATCTTCTTTCTTACTCTACTGTGTCTAGCAAGACGATTTGAGTTTCTGCATTCTCTCTTTATCATTCAACACACTCCTTTCTTATTTAGCAGTTTTTCCTTCTTTTCTTCTTATATATTCATCATGATATTTGATTCCTTTGCCTTTATATGGCTCCGGAGCTCTCTTGCTTCTTATATTCGCAGCATAGTTTCCTACTATCGACTTATTAATACCCTTAACAAATATATCATTTTTTTCTACTGTTGTTTCTATCCCATCCGGGTCAACCATTTCTATTGGATGTGAATAACCAAGGTTTAATACAAGTGTCTTATCCTTTTTTTCAACTTTATATCCTACACCAACAACTTGAAGCTTTTTTTGGAAACCCTCTGTGACACCGGTAACCATATTATTAATTAAAGTTCTGCTTAAGCCATGTAATGATCTATGCACTTTGTTATCTGTAGGTCTTGTTACTAATATTTGTCCGTCAACCTCTTCAACTTTGATGTCTTTATGAATCTGTTCTTGAAGCTCGCCTTTCGGACCTTTAACTATTATAAGATTGTTCTTCCCATGTCCCATCGTGACACCTGCTGGAAGAACTATAGGTAGTCTGCCAATCCTTGACATCAACTACACCTCCTCTACCATTTATCTAAGATTACCATACGTAGCAAATGACTTCCCCACCAACTCCGATTTTACGCGCTTCTTTGTCGCTGATAATTCCTTTTGAAGTGGATATGATTGCTATCCCTAGTCCACCTAATACTCTTGGAACTTCCTGTCCTTTTGCGTAAACTCTTAATCCAGGTTTTGAAATCCTTTTAAGTCCGCTGATTACTCTTCCTCCATTTGGAGTGTATTTCATTTGAACCTTCATAATTCCTTGTTTACCATCATCAATTATTTTATAGCCCTTAATATACCCTTCTTGATAAAGTATATCGGCAATAGATTTTTTCATGTTCGATGCCGGAACATCTACTGTTTCATGACACACTGTATTTGCATTTCTTATTCTTGTAAGCATATCTGCAATAGGATCTGTCATTGTCATGGTATTACCTCCTTCCCTGTACTTATATTACCAACTGGCTTTTCTTACTCCAGGTATTTCGCCTTTATAAGCCAATTCTCTAAAGCATATACGGCATATACCAAATTTTCTCAAGTACGCGTGTGGTCTTCCACATATTCTACAACGTGTATATTCTCTTGTGGAAAACTTTGGTTTTCTCTGTTGCTTTATTATTAGAGATGTTTTTGCCACAGTCTTCCCTCCTATCTTGTAAACGGCATGCCCATTTGAGCTAATAGCTCTTGAGCTTCCTCATCAGTTTTAGCAGTAGTAACGAATATAATATCCATACCTCTAACCTTATCCACTTTATCAAAGTTTATTTCCGGGAAAATAAGCTGTTCTTTAATACCCATAGAATAATTACCTCTACCGTCAAAAGAGTTTCTATTAACGCCTCTGAAGTCCCTTACTCTAGGTAAGGCTATATTGAACAATTTATCAACGAATTCGTACATTTTGTCGCCGCGTAGTGTTACTTTTGCTCCTACTGACATGCCTTCTCTTAATTTAAAGTTTGCGACTGATTTTTTGGCTTTGGTTATTACAGGCTTTTGGCCGGCTATAATTGCTAATTCTTCTACTGCTGCTTCTAATGCTTTTGTATTATCTTTTGTTTCACCTAGTCCCATATTTATAACAACTTTATCAAGTGTAGGCACTTCCATGACATTGTCATATTTGAATTTTTCCATCATAGCGCCAAACACTTCATTTTTATAAAATTCTTTCAATCTTGCAGCCACTTCACAACCTCCTTTCAGGCTATTCTCATTAATCTAACACTTCACCTGATCTTTTAGATATCCTTACTTTTTTCCCATCTTCTAAAAATTTATATCCAATACGCGTAGGGGCCTTAGCTTTGCTCTCCCAATACATCACATTTGAAACATGAATAGGACCGGCTTGATGCACGATTCCCCCTTGCTGTAATTTTGCGGACGGTTTTTTATGCTTTGTTTGCATGTTGACGCCTTCAACGATAACCCTATTTTCCTTGGGCATTGCTTTAATAACTTTACCCTTTTTGCCTTTATCTTTTCCGGCTATCACAACAACTGTATCATCTTTTTTTATGTTCATAATTACACCTCCTCACTACAATACTTCTGGTGCAAGTGAAATTATTTTCATAAAGCTCTTGTCTCTTAATTCTCTCGCAACAGGACCAAAAATACGGGTTCCTACAGGGTTCTTGTCATCTTTAATAACAACAGCAGCATTTTGGTCAAATTTTACATAACTACCATCAACTCGTCTTACCCCGCTTTTCGTTCTAACAATAACCGCTTTAATAACATCACCTTTTTTAACAACCCCACCTGGTGTTGCATCTTTAACAGCGCATACAATTACATCGCCTATATTAGCATACTTACGCCTAGTACCTCCTAGCACGCGAATACATAATAATTCTTTTGCTCCTGAATTGTCAGCTACTTTTAAACGTGATTCTTGTTGTATCATTTTTAGTGCCTCCTTTCAGAATTATTTAGCTCGTTCTATTATTTCTACAACTCTCCATCTTTTATCTTTGCTGATGGGTCTTGTTTCCATAATTTTAACTCTATCACCTATTCTGCACTCATTATTTTCATCATGTGCCTTAAACTTCTTAGACTGTTTAACTGCCTTGCCATAGAGTGGGTGTCTAACAAAGTTTTCTACGCTAACAACAATACTTTTATCCATTTTATCGCTAACAACATTTCCCGTTCTTACTTTTCTTCTACTTCTTTCCATGATTCACCCTCCTTCCTTATATTAGGATTTAGCCTCTGTAGCAAGTTTTGAAATTTCTTTTTCCCTAAGGATGGTCTTAGCACGTGCAATTTCTTTCTTAACCATTCTCATGCGAATAGGGTTTTCCAGCTGACCGGTAGCGTGTTGAAATCTTAAGTTGAATAGTTCATTCTTTAATTTTAATACTTCGCTATTTAGTTCTTGTTCTGTCATTTCTCTTAATTTATCAGCCTTCATTTAATTCACCACCCTTGCTTTCCATTTCTTTGCGAATGATAAATTTACATTTTACTGGCAGTTTATGAGCTGCTAATCTCAATGCTTCTCGAGCTTGTTCCTCGGATACTCCTTGTATTTCATACATAACACGGCCAGGCTTTACGACTGCTACCCAATATTCCGGAGATCCTTTACCAGAACCCATACGTACCTCAGCCGGTTTTTTTGTTACTGATTTATGAGGGAATATTTTAATAAATACCTTCCCACCTCTTTTAATCGATCTTGTCATAGCAATTCTGGCCGCTTCAATCTGATTTGAAGTTATCCAAGCCGGCTCCATTGCTACTAGTCCATAGTCACCATAAGTAACTTCATTACCCTTGGTGGCTACACCCTTCATTCTTCCTCTATGAACCTTACGACGTTTCACTCTTTTAGGCATTAACATCGTCACATTCCTCCTTTCTGATAAAAACAGCTAAACGATCAGCCAAATACCTATTGCTTATCTGTAACCTTTCTAGTTTCTCTTCTCTTAGAATTGTCAGGTCTTCTTCTAGGCCTATTACCTCTGTTTTTATTATCGTTCATTGCCATTTTTGGTTCTTCTGCTGCATCAGTAAGAGTCTTTGAAAGGATTTCTCCTTTATTAATCCAAACCTTAACACCAATTTTGCCATAGGTTGTATTGGCTTCAGCAACTCCATAATCTATATCAGCTCTCAGTGTGTGAAGTGGTACATTCCCTTCACTGTACTTTTCATTTCTGGCCATTTCTGCCCCACCAAGTCTGCCGGCAGTCATTACCTTTATTCCCTTTGCTCCAGATTTCATGGTGCGTCCCATTGCCTGTTTCATAGCTCGTCTGAAAGAAACTCTTCTTTCCAGTGAAAATGCAATACTTTCAGCTACTAATTTTGCATCCAATTCCGGTCTTTTAATTTCGATAATATTGAGTATGACACTCTTGTTGACAAGCTTTTCTAATTGCAATCTGAGCTGATCAATGCCTGTGCCACCTTTTCCTATTACCATACCAGGCTTAGCTGTGTGGATAGTAATCTTAACCTTATTATTCGCTGCACGTTCAATCCTAATCCTTGAAATGCTTGAATCTTTCAATTTTTCATTTATAAAATCTCTTAATTTATTGTCTTCTACTAATAGATCTGCAAAGTTCTTTTTATTTGCATACCATTTCGATTCCCAGTCCTTTATAACTCCTACTCTGAGACCATGGGGATTTACTTTTTGACCCATTCAATTTACCTCCCTCTGCTATGCTCTTTCCTTTAATACAACCTTGATATGACTACTTCTTTTGAATATACTTGATGCACGTCCTTGCGCTCCTGCTCTCCATCTTTTTAAAGTAGGTCCTTGGTTTGCCACTGCTTCTGCAACAAATAATTTGTCAGTATCCATCTCATGGTTGTTTTCAGCATTTGCGACAGCAGACTTTATAACATCTTTTAAAATTTTAGCACCTTTATTCGGTGTAAAATTGAGAATAGCTAATGCTTCATTTGCGTTCTTTTCCCTTACCAGATCAAGTATAGGCTTCATCTTCCTGGGAGAAATTTTCACATATTTTGCAATTGCTCTTGCTTCCATTGAATTTCCTCCTTCCACACTCAATTATCGCTTCACTTTTGACGATTTTTCCTTATCCGCATGTCCTCTGAATGTTCTGGTAGGTGCAAATTCGCCAAGTTTATGGCCTACCATATCTTCAGTAATATATACAGGAATATGTTTTCTTCCATCATGCACGGCTATCGTATGACCTACCATTTGTGGAAAAATAGTAGATGCTCTAGACCATGTCTTTAATACTTTCTTTTCATTCTTCTCATTCATTTCTTCTATCTTTGCTAGAAGTTTTGGTTTAACAAAAGGTCCTTTTTTCAGGGATCTTCCCATTAGCGTTTCCTCCCTTCGTTCACATTCATTTATTATTTCTTATCTCTTCTCTTGACGATATACTTATTAGAATCTTTCTTCTTTTTTCTTGTCTTGTATCCCAGAGCAGGTTTACCCCATGGTGTTACCGGAGATGGTCTTCCTATAGGAGCTCTACCTTCACCACCGCCATGAGGGTGATCATTAGGATTCATGACTGAACCTCTGACAGTTGGTCTAAAGCCCATATGTCTTTTTCGTCCAGCTTTACCTATGTTGATGTTAGCATGTTCTCCATTTCCAACTTCGCCAATAGTAGCTCTGCATTCTAAACTTACTTTTCTTACTTCTCCTGAAGGTAATCTAAGTGTAGCAAGTTTTCCTTCTTTGGCCATAAGCTGAGCAGAATTTCCTGCAGATCTTACCATTTGTGCACCTTTGCCTGGTTTTAACTCAATGTTATGAATAATTGTACCTACCGGTATAGCTTTAAGTGGTAGTGCATTTCCTGTTTTTATATCAATACCTTCTCCAGAATAAATGACATCTCCAACTTTTAATCCTTCCGGAGCAACAATATATCTTTTTTCACCATCAGCATAAACTAATAGGGATATATAAGCTGATCTGTTCGGATCATATTCTATAGTTGCAACTCTAGCAGGTATGCCATCCTTTTTTCTTTTAAAGTCAATAATTCTATATTTCCTTCTTTGTCCGCCACCTCTATGTCTTACTGTTATTTTCCCACGTGCATTTCTGCCCGCATTCTTCTTTAAAGTAGAAAGTAGAGATTTTTCGGGTTCATTTGTGGTGATTTCTTCGAATGTAGCTACTGACATTCCTCTCAAACCCGGTGTTACTGGTTTATACTTCCTTATACCCACGTTAGGTCCCTCCTTCGCTTAAATGTTCTCCTCAATTACATTCCTGCAAAGAACTCTATTTCTTTGCTATCAGCAGTGAGTTTTACGATTGCTTTCTTTGTATCCGGTCTTTTGCCAACGAATCTGCCCATTCTTTTTATTTTTCCTTGGACATTCATGATGTTGACTTTTTCAACTTTAACGCCAAATATTTCTTCTACGGCAATCTTTACTTGTGTTTTATTGGCATCTTTATGCACCTTGAATGTATATTTCTTATCAGCAATTCCATCCATACTTGTTTCTGTAATAATAGGTTTTATGATGATATCGTAGGCTGTCATTATGCGTACACCTCCTCTATTTTGTGTACTGCATCCTTAGTGATGATAAAACTATTATGATTAAGTATATCGTACACATTGAGTGTTGTTACTAGAGTAGTTTTTACTCCAGGAATATTTGAAGCTGATCTTATAACATTTTCATTCTTTTCTGAAGTTACAATGAGAGCCTTTTTATCAGCTTTTATATTGGATAAAATTTTAATCATTTCTTTTGTTTTAGCTATTTCCATTGTAATCTCATCTAAAACGATCATTTCATTGTCAACTACTTTTGAAGTAAGCGCTGATTTCATAGCTAATCTTCTTAGTTTCTTAGGCAATGAGTATCTGTAATCTCTTGGTTTCGGTGCAAATACAACACCACCACCAACATGGTTAGGAGCTACTCTGCTACCTTGTCTCGCTCTACCGGTTCCTTTTTGTCTAAATGGTTTAGCTCCTCCACCCCTGACTTCGCTTCTAGTTTTAGCAGATTGAGTTCCTTGTCTTTGGTTTGCTAAATAATTTTTAACAACTGCATGAACTGCATTCTCATTGACTTCAATTCCAAAAATATTGTCATCAAGTTCCATTTCGCCTGCTTGTTCACCAGCTATATTTAGAATGTTTATTTTCGCCATTGCTATTTCCTCCCTTCTGCCGCACTATTTATTTTTTCTGCCAACTTTAATGGCATCTCTTATTTTAAGTAACGATCCCTTAGGTCCCGGAACAGCTCCTTTAATAAGCATGATATTCTTTTCCGGCAAAATTTTAGCAATCACTAAATTCTGTGTTGTTATTGTTTCAAATCCCGTTCTTCCCGGACCATTTAAACCTTTAATAACTCTACTTGGAGTAGAGGATGCGCCTCTTGATCCGACTAGTCTGTGATGCTTGGAACCATGTCCCATAGGTCCTCTCGCTTGACCATGTCTTTTAATGGCCCCTTGAGTCCCTTTACCTTTTGATGTGCCTGTCACATCTACTTTTTTTCCTTCTTCAAAGTCTGCAACAGTAATTGTTTGTCCAATTTCATATGGGATATTGTCTTCTACTTTGAACTCTGCCAAATATCTTTTTGCTTCAATATCTGATTTTTTAAAATGACCCTTTAATGGTTTATTTAATGCAGATTCTTTGGCTTTCTCATAGCCTATTTGAACCGCATTGTATCCATCTGTTTTTACTGTTTTCACCTGTGTTATAACGACAGGTCCAGCTTCAACAACGGTAACAGGTATTACTATACCTTCTTCTGTGAAAATTTGTGTCATTCCAATTTTTTTACCTAATACGGTCTTCATTCTTACACCTCCTGTTTTCTTACAGCGGATTATACTAACTGCTATTTGTTAGTACAATCATACTAAGCACCGGACTTTTAGCTTTAAATTATTACCAAAACTATATGTCAATCTATTCTTAGTATTTTCTAAAGTTTGATTTCGATATCTACACCAGCCGGTAAGTCTAGTCTCATGAGAGCATCTACTGTTCTAGGTGTAGGATTTAAAATGTCAATTAGTCTTTTATGAGTTCTTTGTTCAAACTGCTCCCTCGAATCCTTATACTTATGAACTGCTCTAAGTATAGTAATGATCTGCTTTTCCGTTGGTAATGGGATTGGGCCTGAAACATCAGCGCCTGTTTTTTTTGCAGTATCTACAATTTTTCCTGCAGATTGATCCAAAACTGTGTGATCGTACGCTTTAAGCCTAATTCTTATTTTTTGTCCTTGACTCACTTTCTTGTACCTCCTTATTTTTACGTATAATTTAATTACGCAAGGAGAATCTCATACACTTATCCTGGTGTTTCTTATTAGTAAAGTTTCCGAAAAATTCCCTCGCCCGTTTCATTGAACGAACATTCTCCGTAGAAATTTCCTGCTATAAACGCAGCCACCTCCTACTTCATCGCTCCAAAATGCACACTAACGCATGCTAAAATAGTTTATTACACTATTAGCTTAATGTCAACAATAATTCAATAAAACCCACTAATTTTTTTAAGAAAAGCTGCTTTAATTGTGATGACATTCTCTCCCTTAAAGCAGCTCACTTAGTTT
>CAYSBC010000040.1:0-18093 GCA_964429195.1 uncultured Eubacteriales bacterium
TGGAAGAGGGGGTAATGTCCTCAATATTAATTTTTTCAAGCAATTTTTTTCTTGATGTAGCTTGTTTTGCTTTGGATGCATTGGAACTAAAACGAGCAATAAAATCTTGAAGCTCTTTCATTTTTTCTTCTTTTTTCTTATTTTGATCCTTTAATAATTTTAAGGCTAATTGACTGGACTCATACCAAAAGTCATAGTTTCCAACAAATACCTTAATTTTACCAAAATCAATATCCACCATATGTGTACAAACCTTATTTAAAAAATGTCTATCATGGGAAACGACAATAACAGTATTATCGTAATCTAATAGAAAATCTTCTAACCAGTTGATGGCTTTAAAGTCTAAATGGTTTGTGGGTTCATCCAGTAAGAGTATATCGGGATTTCCAAAAAGGGATTGGGCCAATAATACTTTAACCTTATCACTAGCAGGTAATTCCTTCATTTTCATTTCATAGAATTCCTTATTGACACCCAAACCCATTAATAGTTTCTCTGCATTTGTTTCTGCATCCCAACCGTTTAATTCAGCAAACTCTGTTTCCAATTCGGATACACGCAACCCATCTTCTTCGCTGAAGTCCTCTTTAAGATAGAGTTGGTCTTTTTCTTGCATAATCGTGTAAAGCCTTTTATGCCCCATAATAACTGTATCCAAAACACTATCTTCATCAAATTCAAAATGATTTTGTTTCAGTACCGCCAGCCTTTGACCTGGAGTAATAGAAACATCACCAGAATTAGGTTCAATTTCTCCTGATAAAATTTTCAAGAAGGTTGATTTTCCCGAGCCATTAGCGCCAATAACGCCATAACAATTACCTGGGGTGAATTTTAAATTGACATCGTCAAATAATTTTTGTGCGGCAAAACTTAAGCTTAAATTCGTTACTGTAATCAAATTATTTTTGTTATACTAGCAGGACAGTGTATAACAGCCTCCTTCTTATTTTTTCTCTTTTTAGACAACTCTATTGATTATACACTTTTTCCGCAGATTATCAAATATTTTTTATTTTCCATACCCTTTAAGTCTTTACTCATACCTTAATGCATCAATGGGATCTAATATAGCAGCTTTTTTAGCAGGATAATAACCAAAAAATATACCCACACATGCAGAAAACAGTGTAGCAATGATGATAGAAAAAACAGATATGGATGGAGCTAGGCCTATCAGCAAAGATATTCCAAGAGAAATAAGGATACCTAATAGAATGCCTAGAATACCGCCAATGCCAGTAACGATAATCGACTCAATTAAAAATTGAATCATGATATCTTTGTACTTTGCCCCTATGGCTTTGCGAATACCAATTTCTCTTGTTCTTTCAGTAACAGATACGAGCATGATATTCATGACACCAATACCTCCAACAAGTAAGGATATTGCTGCAATGGCACCGATGACCAAAGTGAGTATACCTGTTACTCTATTAGCCATCATCAACTCACTTTCAGCTGTGTAACTACGGTACATATTTTTGCCTACCGAGTTATGGCGTCGTTCTAATATTTGCAACATTTGATTGAGCAAGGGCTGTACGGATTCTTCAGTATGATTAAAGTTAAGATTTAAACCCCAGTAGGTCCCAGAGTTACCGGACATTTGTTCCATTTTTGTAAGAGGGATGTATATTTCTAATGGAGGCTCTTGATTAATCATATTAGCAAAAGGCATTTTTTTATCCTCCATAACGCCAACGATAATAAAGGGTACTCTATTAGAAGTTAAATTGACGACTATCTCCTCATCTAGGACATTCCTTCTACCGAAGGCTTTTAATGCTAAGGATTCACTGATAACAGCAATATTTCTTTTTGTTTGCATATCACTTTTCAAGAGAAATCGCCCATCTTTAATGATGATATTTTCAATTTTATTATATTGTTCATTAACACCCGTTAAAGAAACATTGATTTCGGTAGTTTTATGGACTATTTTTCCACTATCCGATAGGCTAGGGCTCATACCTGAGATTTTATCGCCAAAGGATTCCGAAAGAACCCGAATATCTTCTTTTGTTATATAATCCCTGATCTGGGGGTTTTCAGACCAGTTTAGCCCAATAAAAGCTCTGCTGACACCAAAAGCTTCGAATTCTTGTCGAATCATTTGTTGACTACCTTGTCCCAATGCCACAATGATAATAACAGAACTTATGCCTATAATAATACCTAACATGGTTAGGAGGGAACGCATTTTGTTAGAAAAGATTGATTCTAATGCAATCTTGACGCTTTCAATGATATTCATTTTGACACCTCAAATTATCCATTCGTCTTTTATCATTGCACCATCTCTAAAATGCAGAATTCTTTTAGAGTTTTGAGCAATATCAAGTTCATGGGTTACTAAAATAATAGTTGTACCTTCATTGTTTAGATTCTTAAAGATATCCATTATCTCTTCACCTGATTTAGAATCTAAATTTCCAGTAGGTTCATCCGCTAATAAGATAGAGGGTTTATTGATTAAAGCCCGAGCTATTGCAACCCGCTGTCTTTGGCCTCCGGATAATTCACTAGGCTTATGATGGAGTCGATTGCCTAATCCCACTCTTTCCAAAGCATCAATCGCTCGTTTCTTGCGTTCCTGTGGCTTAAATCCAGCATAAAGCATAGGTAATTCAACATTTTTTAAAGCACTGCTCTTAGGCAGGAGGTTAAAGGATTGAAATACGAATCCTATTTTTTGATTACGAATAGTGGCAAGTTCATCATTGGTCATTTTATCCACACGTATATTATCAAGATAATAATGACCTTCAGTAGGTCTATCTAAGCAACCTAATATATTCATAAGGGTTGATTTTCCAGAACCGGAAGGTCCCATGATGGAGGTGAATTCACCTTTTTCAATGGTTAGGTTGATATTCTCCAATGCCTTTACCCCGACAGTTCCTAATTGGTAGATTTTACTCAAGTTTTCAATCGTTATCATTTTTTTGCCCTGCCTTTGATTCATCTGAATCCAATAAACCTTCATGCACGTTTTTCAATAGGACATCACCCTCTTGAAGCGTTTCAGAAGTCACTTCTACTTTTAGAGAGCCCTCAATCCCTGTTTCTACCTCATGCTGCTCTTGGGATCCTTCTTTTACAACAAAGACAAATTGTTTTCCATCCTTTGTTGTTAAAATACTTTCGTAGGGAACAGTTAGAACATTTTCTTTTCTGTCGCACAATATATCCACATAAACATTAAATCCTGATTTTAGAGCCAGGTTGTCGTCAGTGATAATAGTCTTCACTTCAACTACAGATTCGTTACTATTACTCGATTGAATATTTTTAGCAATAGGGCTTACAAAGCTAATTTCGGATTCATAAGAATATTCGACGATGCCATCTGAGGTAATGGTTACCTTATTCCCTTTTTGTATATTTTTCGCATCGTATTCACTTACATTAGCCGTTACTTCCAATTGATTATTATTGACAACATAAAAGAGTTGTTTTTGAGGGCTAATGATATCGCCTTGCTGGATATATCTTTCTGCTATAATCCCATCGATAGGGCTCCCAATAAAATGTTTTTCTTTTTCCTTTATCAGTGAAGCATGCTCAGACTCAGCTAAATGGACTTGTTTTTGCTGAAGATTAAGATTTTGTGTATAGCTTCCATTTTCTAGAGAATCTTTTAAGATGAGGTATTTATTATAGATTTCGTCTAAAGATAATTTAGATTCATCCAGATCCATTTTACTAATAGCTCCTACCTCAAATAGTTTGAGCTTAGACTCATATGTTTCTTTATAGAAGTTATATTTTTGTTCTGTTTCGGACAGTGTGACCTTTGCGGAGTTCATCTCTTCTTGGCTATTCATGAGCTTTGATTTTTCCAGTTCTAATTGAATAACTGATTTTTGTATTTTGCTGTCAATTTCAGTTGTATCAATAGTTGCTAGAATATCTCCTTTATGAACAGCATCACCTTGGTTAAAATAGATGTTTTCCACTTGGCCTTGAATTGCTGATAGGACCGTTTGTTCATTTAAAGATTTTACGACACCATTTACTTTAACTCTGTATTCGATATCTTCTTTTGTGACAATAGAGGTCATAGGAGCAATTGCTAGATTAGTTTTACCTTTGACAAGGGAAAACACAGCCATAAAAATGATTAGCAAAATAACTAGGCTAATTGTCCGTTTTTTTCTTTTGAAGAGAAGAATTTTTAATTTTTGTAAAAGCTTTCTGAAGTGTTTTAAGATGCGCATAATAATCCCCCAATTATTAAGTAAAATATAAGATGTACTAAAAACCATACTTAGTATAAATTATATTGGATTTAATGTCAAAAGACTGAATTGTTGGATACTATGGACTGCTTATTTTTTTTTGTTTTTCCCGTTGTTTTCACTAAAGTCAATCTCTTTGTCTAAATTTTCATCATATTTATCCACATATAGATGACCCTTATCATCTACCGTTGCATACATGACCTCTTCCATGTTTTTTATCCCCTTGACCTTCAATTTGTTAAGAAAGCTTTTTTCTGTTAATTTTTGTTTCTTTAAATTCTCAGTGATCATCTCCCCATCAACTATTAATTCTGTAGGAATAGAATCCTCCTCAGATTTTAATTTTAAATCACCTATAGTAATCGTTCTTTTTTCACTTTTTGTAAATACGCTTAACTGGCCATTTATTTCTAAAATAGCATATCTAACATCTTCCGGGGATAAACAATTCTTCTGTCTTAAAAGTCCTATGACTTCGTCAATATCATATTTTAAGCGCTTCAGGTTTTTTTCAAGAATCTGCCCATCTTGTATGATAAGCACAGGCTCTCCTTCTATCATTTTTTTAAAACCTCTTTTTTTCATAGCTATATAGGAGATAGCAAATGTTAAGATACCAAACAAGATAAGACCGGCAAAATGTTGCATTGTTTTTTGATCCGTGTCTGTGGCCAAATTAGCAGCAATAGATCCAAAGGTAATACCGTTAATATATTCATGAAAAGTTAATTGCGAAACCTGTTTTCTTCCTAAAAGGCGTGTAATAAATAATATTCCAAAGAATGCTAAAATTGTTTGAATAATTACTTCTAAATAAGATAGCATGCGATAACCTCCAGCCCAATTTTCTGTTAATGGTATTATTCTTTTCAATTAAGAGGATAATATACTTTACCGATAGTCACAAAATAGTCACAAATTAGATGAGATGCAAAGGAAGGTGACGATGAGTTATGAAAGATATAATATTCGAAGGAATTTTCACAATTATTTTCATCATTGTGGGATTTATTGTTCTTTATGTTTTAACTAAGAAGGAAAGAATTTAGTCAGGGAAGAAGGCAATGTCAAGTATATCTAACACTTGACAGCTTTTCTAAAGAAAGATATAGTTATGAAGTAACAAACAAAAGAAATCATTGTTTAAGGAGGTTATTAGATGGACCAAATTAGTTTCATTTTCCCCATTTTGTTAATAGTAGTATTCTATTTTTTATTAATAAAACCACAAAAGAAGCGTGAAAAAGAAATTACTACTATGAGAAGCAGTATTAAAGTTGGAGATCATATCATTACTATTGGTGGTCTAAGAGGTAAAATCATTAAGATAAAAAATGATATCATTACTGTAGAAATTGGAGATGACAGAACTAAAATTGAGATGTTGAGATGGGCAATCTCATCCATAGAGCAGAAAAATGTTGGGGATATAAAACAAGCGGAAGATGATCCTGAAATGATGATTAATCTAGTTGAAGAAGAACCTGAAATGATAGTCAATCCAGTTGAAGAAGAGCTTGACGGGGAAGATAATTAAATATAAAGGAAAACCCTATAGAAAACTTTATAGAAAACCCTATGAAAGATAAACCTTTTTAGAATGCATACTCTCTAAAGAGGTTTTTTAGGTTTTTGATGTCACTTATCCCCCCAATTTTCTTTTGTAATTTTTACGCCATCTATAACCTGGTATATTTAAAAAGTTTGGCTAGTATACTGTATAAAAATGCAATTTAAAATGAGGTGTTAAGTGAATGAGTAAAGAATGGTTAAAAGAACAAACAAGAAGTCTTGTCAAACCCTTAATTGGGGGACTCTCTGTATGTTTAATACTGATGATTATCATGAGTGTATTGATGAAATTTACACCGATTAGTGAAAGATGGGTACAGTATTATAGCCTTGCTGTTATGATTTTTTCTTGTATATGCTCAGGTATGGTTGCAGGCTATTATCAAAAGAAGCAAGGTATTTTAAATGGGTTTATGAATGCTCTAATATTGTTAATCGTTTTATTTTTGATTTACTTTTTTGCAGTTGATAGAATAGTACTATGGGAAATGTTTCGATTAAAGCACATTCTATGTTTAATCGGTGGAGCTGTAGGAGGCATGATTGGAGTTAATTCAAATAGTTAAGGCATACATATAGCACTCCTTGTTGACTAATTTGAAGTTTAAACAAGGAGTGTTATGTTGACAAAGGCAGAACTTGTGATATAATTTTTAATGTACTTATGTAAGGAAATCACAAATCTCCGATTTGTAGATGGACGCTATTATAATTGAGGGGGACAACATCGTGAAACATATTAAAACTCTTTCTAAGGCTTCTTTAACAAAAGATCTTTGCCATAAAGGTTGCGGAGAATGCCAGACATCCTGTCAATCTGCATGCAAGACTTCATGCACAGTGGCAAATCAAAAATGTGAAAATGAAAGACTTACAAAAGGTAGCGAAATAGAACTTGACATCTAATAAATATTTGCTAAGTTATGTGTTACGTTATGATTTTAGCACATTTAAAAACAGCTAGAGCTGTTTTTTTTTGATTATAGAATTATATAAATGATATAGAAGTAGGAAGTATGTTAATAATAGGGGTTAAGCCCTAATAGAAAGATAAAGGAGAAAAGAATGATACACAAATATAAATTTAAAGATAAATATATTGTATTGGATGTGAACAGTGGCTCTGTCCATGTGGTTGACAAAATAATATATGATATATTGGACTATTATGATGACAATCATAGCGATTTAGATTACGGCATACTGTATGGTTTATTGAATCAAGAATACAGCCCTGAGTCTATTAAAGAAGCTTTAGAAGAAATTCAATATTTAGAAGGTGAAAAGTTACTCTTTGCAGACGATGATTTTATCACAGAAGATTTGCTTAGTAAAAAAGAGCCGGTGGTCAAAGCTTTGTGCCTTCATGTTGCTCATGATTGCAACATGAAATGTAAATATTGCTTTGCTTCTCAAGGGTCATTTCAAGGGACTAAGGAACTGATGTCACTGGAGATAGGCAAGAAAGCCATCGATTTTTTAATTGAACAATCAGGAAATCGAAGAAATTTAGAAGTGGATTTCTTTGGAGGGGAACCTTTGCTCAATTTTGATGTTGTAAAGGAACTTGTAGCTTACGGTCGTGAAACAGAGAAGAAAAAGGGTAAAAATATCCGTTTTACCATCACAACAAATGGTATTGCATTGGATGAAGAAAAAATAGAATATATCAATGAAAACATGGAAAATGTTATATTAAGCATTGATGGCAGACCGGAAATAAACGATTATATGCGAACGACCTTGAATGATAAGGGCACTTTTAATCTAATCATTGATAATTACCAGAAATTTATTGAGAAAAGGACAAAAAAGTTGTATTATGTAAGAGGAACTTTCACAAAAAACAACTTGGACTTTTCAAAGGATGTCTTGTTTTTAACAGAACAAGGTTTTAAGAACGTCTCAGTTGAACCGGTTGTTGTAAGCGAAGATGTTGATTATAGGCTTACAGAAGAGGATCTGCCGACTATATTTGGCGAATATGATAAGTTAGCTGATTTTTATATCCAACAAGGTCGGGAAAATAAGGATTATGAGTTTTTTCATTTTAATTTAGATCTTAACCAAGGACCCTGTGTCATAAAACGAGTTTCCGGTTGTGGTGCAGGAACCGAATATATGGCTATAGCTCCTAATGGAGACTTGTATCCTTGTCATCAATTTGTAGGCGTAGAAGAATTTAAAATCGGAAATCTATTGGATGAAAATTTGGATAATCCATTGTATGATACATTTAATTCTGCCCATATTTATACAAAAGAAAAATGCAAATCCTGTTGGGCGAAATTCTATTGTAGTGGAGGGTGTCATGCCAGCGCTTATAATATGAATCAAGATATCCATGAGCCTTATTTTATGGCTTGTGAAATGGAACGAAAAAGAATAGAATGTGCCATTGGTATAAAGGCCGTTCTTGATTAGCTTAATTTAAAAAATAGGGAGGAAATAATATGATTATTGCAGTAAATGGAAAAACACCGAATATACCAAAAGATAGTTTTATAGCTGAAACAGCCGTTATTACAGGCGACGTTACCATGGGAGAAGGAAGCAATGTTTGGTATGGAGTTGTTATAAGAGGAGATGTTAATACCATCAAGATGGGAAAGAATGTTAACATACAAGACAATGCCACCATTCATGTATCCCCAACCACTTCAACGACTATAGGAGATAATAGTGTTGTTGCTCATAATTGTATGGTTCATGGAGCACAAATCGGAAAAAATACACTCATTGCTATCGGAGCTGTAGTCATGGATAATGCAGTCATAGGTGATAATGTTATCATAGGTGCTTGTAGTTTTGTACCTCCGGGAAAAGTCATACCGGATAATTCTATCGTGATGGGAAGTCCATGCAAAATTGTAGGAGAAAATGGAGAGAAAAACAAAGAGATGGTCGATAGTATTATTAGCGATTACTTGATGATGTCTGAATGGTATAAGAACAATTCACATCAAGTTGAACGGTAATTTAAATATATTAAGGCACGCATGAGAGCTTTGAAAGGAGTAAACTATGAAAAAGGTACTAGCCATATTGATTGTCATCCTCATGGTATTTGGGTGGGTTGTTTCAATAAGTGGCTTAACAGTTGGAAACCTTGAGATTAGACCTCTTCAAGATTTAATCCGATTGGGGTTAGATTTAAAGGGTGGGGTATATGTTGTTCTCGAAGCAGAGACGAATCTTAAGGATAAAGCCCTAAGAGACCTTATGAATCAAACTCAACAGGTAGTAGAGAGACGTGTCAACTCCATGGGATTATCGGAACCCAATGTAACGATTGAAGGAGATAATAGAATCCGTGTTGAACTTCCGGGTGTTAAAAACTCGGCAGAAGCTATTGTGGCCATAGGGCAGACAGCTCAACTACAATTTATGGATTACCGGGGAAATGTGATTCTTACAGGAAGTGAAGTGAAGGATGCTAGGCTATCCTATGACCCTGAACATCCATCCAGGCCTGTAGTTTCATTGGAATTTACAAGTGAAGGAGCAAAGGCATTTAAAGACGCAACAACTAGGACAAGTCAGGTTATATTGCCTCCACAATCCGATTCGACCTATATGGAAAAGGTTGCAGAAAAAACCATCTTTATTGTTTTAGATAATGAGGTTATATCCAATCCTATAGGTGAGGTAGCTATTACAAATGGACAGGCCGTCATTCAAGGGTCATTCACCGTTGATGAAGCAGCTAATCTGGCTGCACTCATAAGAGGCGGTGCTCTTCCGGTCAATTTAAAGGAAGTACAAAGCTCTGAAATAGGAGCCACATTAGGGCAAGATTCACTCTACCTCAGTGTACTGGCTGGGGCCATTGGCATGGGAATCATTATTTTGTTTATGCTTGTTTATTACAAAGTTTTAGGCATATCTGCAGGAATTGGTCTCTTGCTTTATACATTGCTTGTTGCCTGGATCATGGTGGCCTTTAAGGCGGTACTCACTTTACCGGGAATAGCAGGTATTATTCTTTCCATAGGTATGGCAGTGGATGCCAATGTTATCATATTTGAAAGAATAAAAGAAGAACTTGCCAATGGAAAGACCATAAGAGTATCGATTAAGTCAGGTTTTCAAAGGGCTATGACAACTATTCTAGACTCGAATATTACCACTATCATTGCTGGAGTCGTTCTGTATTATTTCGGTTCAGGCCCTGTTAGAGGCTTTGCGGTGACTTTAATTATAGGTATTTTAGTCAGTATGTTCACAGCAGTCCTTATTACTAGACTCTATATTCATGTTATATCGGATATAAAGGCTTTAAACAAAAAGAGCTTTTACGGTATTAAGGAGGTAAAGGTATGAAATTACAAATTATTAAGTATACAAAAATATGGTACCTTATTTCCATTGTTGTTATAGTAGTGGGACTGGGAGCAGGATTACTGGGCGGATTTAATCCTGGGATTGATTTTTCAGGTGGTTCCATGATACACATTGACATGGAACAAAAAATAGATTTAAATAAGTTACAGGAAACGATTGAGGAGTTTGAATTAGATGAATCGATTATTACTGTAGGAAAAGATAATACTGAAATTATGATCAAAACAAGTAAGCCTCTATCGAATGAGGAACGGACTGAAATCTTCAATAAGGTGGCCGGAGAATATAACTTAGAATATGATAACCTGTTAGCAGCAGATCAATTCAGTGCTTCTGTAGGTGAAGAAATTCAAAAGAAGGCAGTGATTGCCGTTATTATTGCTTCGGTAGGTATTCTTATTTATATTACCATCCGATTTGAAATAAAATTTGCTGTGGCAGCGATTATCGCTTTATTACATGATGTTCTTGTCATGATAGCCTTTTATGGTTTGTTTAGAATTCCTATAAACAGCTCTTTTATTGCGGCCATATTAGTCATTGTTGGTTATTCCATTAATGATACGATAGTCATATTTGACAGAATCCGAGAGAATGCCCATCATTATAAGAAAAATAGGATGGAGGAATTAGTAGATACGAGTATTAATCAATCCTTGACTAGGTCAATCAATACTTCTCTTACTGCATTGATAGCAGTCCTATGTGTGTTTATTCTTGGAGTAGAATCTATCCGAGAGTTTACATTACCTATCATAGCAGGGCTCATTGCAGGAACTTATTCATCTATTTTTATAGCAAGCCCAATATGGTATCAATTAACTAATTTATCGAACAAACCTCACTATGTAGGTAAATAACAGCTTAATGAATTATAATTATTAGGAGGATGAAATGACTACTCGTTTACAAGAAAAAATAAGAGATGTAGAAAACTTCCCCAAAGAAGGTGTACTCTTTAGAGACATAACCCCTTTATTACATGATGGGCAGTGTTTCAGTGAGTCCATAGAGGCTTTTAAAGCTTTATGTGCAGATTTAGATTTTGACTTTATAGTCGGACCTGAATCAAGAGGTTTTATTTTTGGAACACCACTGGCTTATGCTCTGAAAAAAGGATTTATTCCCGTAAGAAAGCCGGGAAAACTTCCTTGTGAAACGGTAACATTTGAATATGACCTAGAGTATGGTTGTGATAGGTTAGAAATGCACAAGGATGCCATAAAAGCCGGGGACAAGGTAGTGATTGTAGATGATTTGTTGGCAACGGGTGGTACCATAGCATCGGCTGTTCAACTCATCGAACAGTTAGGTGGAGAGGTAGTCGGAATATTTGTACTTATTGAGCTGATGGAACTTAAAGGAAAAGATAAACTTACAGATTATGTTGTAAGGTCGATTTTGCAGTATTAAGCAGTATTAAATAGGACTTTTTTGAGGTGAATTATGCTAGAAGAGTTGATAAGCAATATTAAAGGCTATAATCCAAATTCTGAAACAGCCTTAATCGAAAAGGCTTATAATTTAGCCCAGAGGGCACATAAAGGGCAGTTTAGAAAATCGGGTGAACAATATTTAATTCATCCTATTGAGGTTGCCAAAATACTTGTAGAATTAGAAATGGATGATTATACAATTATTGGTGGTCTTCTTCATGATGTATTAGAGGATACAGACTACACAAAAGAAGAGATTAAAAAAGAATTTGGTGAAGAAATTGTCATGCTTATTGACGGTGTAACAAAGCTTGGCCGATTTGTCTTTAATACCAAGGAAGAACAACAGGCAGAAAACTTAAGAAAAATGCTTCTTGCTATGTCTAAGGATATCCGCGTATTAATTATTAAGCTTGCTGATAGACTACATAATATGCGAACTTTAAACTTTATGGATGAAAAGAAAAGAAAAGAAAAGTCCATGGAAACTTTAGAGATATATGCCCCCTTAGCACACCGGCTAGGTATATCCAAAATCAAATGGGAATTAGAAGACATTGCCTTTAGTTATCTTGAACCTGAGGCTTTTGATGACTTGGATAAAAAGGTCAAAAAGAAAAGAAGTGAGCGGGAAGCTACTATTAATGAGATAATTATAAAAATCAAAGCAGAAGTAAAGGACCATATCGATTATTTTGAAATAACAGGACGACCCAAACATTTTTATAGTATTTATAAAAAAATGAAGTTTCAAAACAAGGCTCTAGAAGAGATTTTTGACATAACGGCAGTAAGAGTGATTGTGGATACCATCAGAGATTGTTATGCAGTCTTAGGGATAGTTCATACTATGTGGAAGCCTATGCCGGGACGCTTTAAGGATTACATCGCTATGCCAAAACCCAATATGTATCAATCTTTGCATACAACACTTATTGGTGATGATGGCGAGCCCTTTGAAATACAGATTAGAACGATGGAAATGCATCGCATATCGGAATATGGTATCGCGGCACATTGGAAGTACAAAGAAGGTAACAAATCCTCAGAAGAGTTTGATTATAAATTAGCTTGGCTGAGACAAATGATGGAATGGCAAAAAGAGCTGAAGGATCCAAAAGAATTTATGGAATCTCTTAGGATGGATTTGTTTTCCAATCAAGTATTTGTTTTTACCCCTAAAGGAGAGGTTATTGAATTACCTGCAGGATCCACTCCCATTGATTTTGCTTACAAGATACACTCCGAAGTTGGTAATAAATGTGTTGGAGCACGAGTCGATAGTAAAATGGTTCCTCTTGATTATAAATTGGGCAATGGTAACATTGTAGAAATCATTACTTCAAACAGTAAAAAAGGTCCAAGTATTGACTGGTTAAAAATTGTTAAAAGCAGCCATGCCAAAAATAAGATACGTCAATGGATGAAAAGAGAAGACAAAGCTGAGAATATTGAAAAGGGCAAGGATATGCTTGAAAAGTATGTTCGCAAAAAGGGAATTGACAGTAAACAAATCATCAAGGTCAATTGGATGAATAGGGCAGCTAAGCACTTGAATTTGAATACCGGTGATTTTTTATATGCATCCATAGCCAATGGCAGTTTAAATGTCAGCCGTGTGGTCATGTTATTACAACAGTATTACCGTCAAGAAAAACAGAAGGAATTAGAATTAAACAATAAGGATAAAGCTGTCAACGGCACCCAAAGCAAAGAGAAAAAAAGACCTAAGGAAGCCAGCGGCGTTATTGTGAGAGGTGCAGACAATATACTTATCCGCTTTGCTAAGTGCTGCAACCCTGTACCGGGAGATGAAATAATAGGATTTATAACCAAGGGAAGGGGAGTCTCAGTGCATCGGGCAGACTGTATTAATGTCATCAATCAAAAGGATGATGGAATGCACAGACTCATCGATGTGGAATGGAACTTATCTGAAAATCAAGTTGCTTATGAAACTGAAATCAATATTATAGCTGAAGATAGAAAAGGTATTTTGTTAGAAGTCACTAAAGTCTTGGATGATTTAAATATTAAAGTTACCGGTGTTAATGCTAAAACAGGTAAGGATATTATCGTCAATATTTCTATCACAATACAAATTTTTGGGGTGAATCAGTTGAACAAAGTCTTTAAAAAAATTAGAGGCCTTCAGGGCGTTATTGATGTTTTTAGAACAATTTCTTAAGGATGAGATTATAGCTACTGAATAATGGGTATAACAATAAAGATGTTCAAGTAATAATTGTTGAGATAAAGTATAATAAATTTGGAGGTTAACAATGAACATAAAAAAATTTGTATTAGGCATGTTTCAAGTCAATTGCTATGTAGGTTGGTGCGAAAATACTAAAAAAGCCTTTATGGTGGATCCAGGATTATTTTCACAAAAGATAGTGGATTATATAAAAGAAAACAAATTAGATTTAGGGTACATCATTTTAACCCACGCTCATGGCGATCATATCGGTGGATTACCGAATATGCTCGATATATTTGATGCTAAGGTTATTACCCATGAAGATGAAGCCTTTATCTTAAGGGATCCGCGCATGAACTTTTCAGGACAAATGTTTTCCCAGCCTATTGCTATAGAACCGGATAGGGTTGTTAAAGATGGAGAAATTATAGAAGTTGGGGATCTGAAACTTACAGTGATTCATACACCGGGACATACGCCGGGTGGCATGTGCCTCTACAGCAAGCCTCATTTATTTAGTGGAGATACATTATTTGCTCAATCGATTGGTAGAACAGATTTTCCTTTAAGTTCAACGGAGGATTTGTTTAAGGGAATTAAAGAAAAACTGTATGCCTTACCTCATGATACAAAGGTTTATAGTGGGCATGGACCGGATACTGAAATTGGCTATGAAAAGAGAAACAACATGTTTGTTAGGGGATGAGATTAAAAGACATGCTCTATGTTTCACTTAATAATAAAGATTATTTTTATGAGATACAAGAATTGATAAAACTATTTGTAAAACCGTCTGATTTTTTATTGGTCAGTGGTCATAAGGAAAATGAATCATCTGAAGAAGAGTTCCGTGAAGGCATTGTCTATCTTTATATCCATATAGACTTAGAAGTTAAGCCGGAAATCAATGTAGTCTTGAAAAGCAAGAATAAAGATGAGAAATCCTGCGCTACTTTAGGATTACTTGGGAAGGGTAGCTTTAATAAAAAACAGGTTAAAGATACCCTGAAAAGAAGTCTTTTGTCTGTATTATCAAAGCATTATCAATATAATCCACCCTGGGGAATATTAACAGGAGTAAGACCATCTAAAATTGTCAATGAGATGTTTGATCAAGGTGCAAGCGAAGCTTCTATTATCCAACAATTAAGAAGTTATTATGTGATACAAGCTGAAAAAATAGAATTACTTTTAAATGTCGCTCAAAAAGAAAGGGGAATTCTTCAAGATTCCCTTGAGAATTCTGTAAGCCTCTATATTGGCATTCCCTTTTGTCCGAGTCGGTGCATCTATTGTTCCTTTACGTCCTATATCGGCGATGAAGCGAAAATGGATGGTTATCTAAAAGCTTTAATAAAAGAAATTCAATATGCGGGACAAGAAGTCCAAAGAACTAGCAAAACAGTAGAAAGTATCTATATAGGGGGTGGAACGCCTACTTCTTTGTATGCCCATCAACTGGATGCTTTGCTTTTCCATATTCAAAATAGTTTTGATACACGGCTTTTGAAAGAATACACGGTTGAATGCGGTAGGCCGGATACCATAACAAAAGAAAAACTGATGATTTTAAAAAAATACAATGTGGATAGAATAAGCATTAATCCTCAAACAATGAAGAATGAAACCCTTCAGATGATTGGCAGAAAACATGATGCTGAAGATATAAAAGAAGCATTTCGATGTGCAAAAGAAATAGGTTTCAAATCCATCAATGCTGATTTGATTGCCGGGCTGCCTGGAGAAAAACCTGAAGATTTCAAAAAATCTCTTGAGGAAGTCATTCAGCTTGATCCTGAAAACATAACGTTACACACCTTAGCCATTAAAAAGGCTTCTGAATTAAGGCACTCGTTGGAAAAGCATGAAGGCGATGATAATGAGGAAAATGTTAAGGAAATGCTTCGTATAGGAGCGGAACTTTTAAAAGATAAAGGGTATGAACCCTACTATATGTACCGCCAAAAGTATATTTCTGCTAACCTTGAGAATGTGGGCTATGCTAAGCCGTCATTCCAAAGTTTTTATAATATTATGATGATTGAAGAAAAACAAAGTATTCTGGCCTTAGGTGCGGGAGCAGTCTCTAAGATATTTTATAAAAATGAAAATAGATTTGAGCGCATTGCCAACGTATCCAATTATGAAATTTATCAAGAAAGAATAGACGATATGATTGAGAAAAAGAAAAGTATATTTTTCAATTATTGACAGCAAAAATCTAAATACATATAATGAGATAAAGAATACCTGAGGGCGGATTACAATTAAATAAGATGTTTTACAAAAGAATAGGAGAATTATTATGTTGACAAAAGCACCTAGGGGGACACGTGATATTTTACCTGACGAAAGCGGTAAATGGAATTATGTTGAAACGAAGTTCAAAGAAATCTGTAGGCGATACGGCTTTTTTGAGGTGAGAACACCTACATTCGAGCACACAGAACTTTTTAAAAGAAGTGTAGGGGACACAACGGATATTGTAGAAAAACAGATGTATTCTTTTGATGATAATGGAGGAAGAAACATTACACTTAAGCCGGAAGGAACAGCCGGTGTTGCCAGAGCCTATATCGAAAATAAAATGTATACAGGGACTCAACCTGTTAAACTTTTTTATATCACACCATGTTTCAGATATGAAAGACCACAAGCCGGTAGGCTCCGTGAATTTCATCAATTTGGCATAGAAGCCTTTGGAGCGTCCAGCCCTTTAGTCGATGCGGAGGTCATAGGCGTAGCCATGGATTTCTTCTCAGATTTAGGTATCAAAAATCTAGAGCTTCGAATGAATAGTGTCGGTTGTCCAACATGCAGAAAGGCTTATCGGGAAAAACTACAAGAGTATCTCAGGGATAAATTAAATAGTTTATGTGAAACATGCAAAAATCGCTTTGATCGCAATCCAATGCGTATTTTAGACTGTAAATCAGCAACCTGTCAGGAAGCTGTTCAGGATGCACCCCGAATGCTGGATTATCTTTGCGATCCATGCAGAGAGGATTTTGAAAGCTTAAAAGGTTTTTTGGATCAGATGGATATCGAGTATACTGTTGACCCGGATATTGTTAGGGGCCTCGATTATTACACTAAAACTGCCTTTGAAATTGTTTCCAATCAAATAGGCGCCCAAGGAACGGTATGTGGTGGAGGACGATATGACAATCTTATCAGCCAGATGGATGGACCACCTACACCGGGAGTTGGATTTGGCCTCGGTATAGAACGTCTGCTATTAACCCTCGAAAAAAGCGGTATTGAAATCCCTGTCTCGAATCAGTGCGATATTTTTATTGCTTACATGGGGGAAAAGGCAAAGATTGAAGCTATTAAGCTTGTTCGAAAGTTAAGATTGGAAGGTATTTCTGCCCAGCTTGATTTATTAGATCGAAGCCTAAAGGCTCAATTAAAGTATTCTGACAAGCTGAATGCATTGATGACAGCTATTTTAGGTGAAGATGAGCTTGCAAAGGACAGTATTGTAATTAAGGATATGCAAAAGTCGGAGCAATATACAATTAAAATGGATAAATTTATAGAAGAAGCAAAGAATTATGCTAAGAGAGGGTTAAAAAATGATTTATAAAAGAACAAGGATGTGCGGTACTTTAAGAAGCGAGCATATAGGAGAAGACGTTGTATTAAATGGATGGGTCCAAAGGCAAAGAAATTTAGGTGGACTGATTTTTGTTGATTTAAGGGATAAGACAGGTATTGTACAAATTGTTTTTGATAATGAGATATCAGAAAAAGCTTTTAATATCGCCGACAGCCTTCGTAGTGAATATGTTATAGGTATTAAAGGAAAGGTTTATGCAAGGCAATCCCCAAACACGGAATTACCTACAGGGGAAATTGAAGTATTTGCTGAAGAAGTGCTCCTATACTCTGTAGCCGAAACACCACCCATTTATATCAAAGATGATGATGATGTGGGGGAAGGCTTGAGATTAAAATACCGTTATTTAGACCTCCGTAAGCAAAGAATGCAAAACAATTTAATGTTTAGGCACCAGGTTACAAAAATTGCCCGCCAATTTTTTGACAGTGAAAATTTTACGGATGTTGAAACACCTGTGCTTGTTAAGCCTACTCCTGAAGGAGCAAGAGATTATTTGGTGCCAAGTCGAGTAAATCCTGGAAAATTTTATGCATTACCTCAATCCCCCCAAATGTATAAGCAGCTGTTAATGTTATCGGGTGTGGATCGCTATTATCAAATAACAAAATGTTTTAGGGATGAAGATTTAAGAGCTGATCGCCAACCGGAATTTACCCAAATAGATAT
>CAYSBC010000041.1:0-18013 GCA_964429195.1 uncultured Eubacteriales bacterium
TTTCAGATGAGCGCTTCCATCTTTAGTGGCTCAGTTTCAGATTAGCATTTATACCGGCGACCACAATATCCTCCCCAGTAACATTTTGAGTAATATTTGTATTTGAACTACCAGGTAGCGCACGAATATAGTCCTCTAACCTAGCTGCAGCATTCGATGCGTCCTGCAGAGTTACAAAATAATCCCGCCCACCAGTGTACAAACTTTCAGCTACTTTAAAATCTGGATTTCTATGGTCTTGCCAATCTTGCTCTTCTTTATATGATTTGCCATATTCAGAATTGAACTCAACAGCTTTTTCCCCTATCTTTCTTAAGAGGCGCACCTCCCTTTCTGATACTCTATCTTCTTGTATAGCTTCAATTATTATAGAAAAATCATATAAGTTTGATTCCTGACATTTAAGTGAAGATAATAATGTCATCTGAAAATTAAAATAAATCTGGCCCCAAAAGTTAGATTTCTTTAGGTTATTCACCCCTTCTTTTAACTCTAACAAGATTTCTTCGGTATATCCAACCCATCTTTCAATATCTTCAAGTATATCTTTTATAGATTGTTCTTCGTAGCTTGTTGCTCCGCCAATTAAACCTTGAGTCATTTTATTTCCTTCCTTATTTATACAGACAAAGAATCCCTTTGGTCTTCCGCCTTCTTCAATTTGTGGTACAGGAGTACAGACAAAGTCTTGGATTAGCTGTTTGACAGCCCAAGATAATATCCACACCCTGTCTCTCTACCTCCGTTTATCATATATGGTTTTTCTATATAGAATCGCCTTACTTCCTTGTGGTGAAAAATATTTACTCGATAAGCGTTGTTGTTGTTTTGGGGATAATTTCTTGGTAATAATATGATGAGATACAATCTGGCTAATATAATATTCACCTGATTTCTTTTTTCCTTTAAGCGCCTTGTATAGATCGTCTGTTTTCCGCATAAACTCATCTAACTTGTTTACATTACTGAGCATAAGTATATTCTGTATACGATAATTGAAATTCCCTGGTAACTCTTTGTAATTGTTCAACAGATTTATAGTCTTGTTATTTGCTGCATAAAATGCGGCCATGTCAAAATATGCCAACACCTGTCCCATGGAAACTCTCTCTATGAGTTCAACAATTTGCTCTCTAGTTAAGCTCCTTCCTTTCATAATGTAATTTTTATTTTCCTTCATGAAATTTTCCAGAGTTTCAACATATTCTTCGAAATTTTCATCTACATTTTTTAATAGAAAGAACACGATCTTGTTAGGAAACCTATATACTGCATCTATAATAGAATCTTTCTGATCTTTTTTTAGCAAATAACTAAAGCCTGCAAAACCTTTACATAAGAGCTCTGTATATTTTACTGCACAGCGAAATTGACTATTTTCTTTTTCAAGTTCTTCATCATCATAGTCAAGAACATCTTTCGTCTCGAGGATTCTAATCTTTTGTTCTTGCTCTATCTCTTGTTCTATATTGTTTTCTTCGTTCTCTTCTTTATCTCTTGATGTAGGAGGCCTGAAAAGTGTTGCCGTTGTGATATTCTCTAGGAATTTGAGGTTCCCGTTTTCTATTGAATACTCTTCCCAGTCGTTTAAATGGCTTAAAGCCGTTTGGTGAATTTTAAGAAGGATTTCTGTATTCTCAGTCATATAAACTATAAAGAGCAAGATATCCCCATTAATTCCAAAACAAATTTTATCTAATATTGTCTGTAGCGCGACAGTATCGCGATCGTTATTAAATTTTCTAAGTGTCTCTTTCGCAATAAAGAAAGAAAGATAATTATTGTCTACAAACTTTATATTAAGTTCATCGTTATCTCTTTTAATTATTTTTGCAGAGATTAGTTGATCTAATAGCAGTTTGGGGGTGACACTTTCTCCATGGTCCTCATTATACGCTTCCACAATGCTTTTAAATTCATCATACGACGCAATTGATCGATGTTTAAAAAATAAATAAAGTGCAAATTTGCCGGTTATAAGCATAATCTGCCCTACATCAACCGCACTTGAATTTACCTCAATAGCTTTTACAATATTTGCTTCAAATACCTTACTAAATATTGCCCAATTATGTCCTTTATCTATACTCTTATTATCATGAGCCCAAGATACAAATTGAATAATATAGCTTGGGTTTATCCTAAAAAAGTTTAGAGACTGCTTCAGAATATTATTTAACAGTTCAATTTCATTACCCTTGTCTCCAATGCTGTTGTTTTTCTTAATTATTGGATAAACTTTGCTTATTAATTCTTTTCGTTTACCTGCAAATAATCCATTAAGTTGAAGTTCATAATAACTTTCTTGGACATCAATTTGATCCTTTACTTGCGCAAGAATATCAAAATCAAAGTCATATCTTCCCGATACAACTATAATTGAAAATTTATTCTTCAAAAGATTCCAAAATTCATCAAGAGCCTCCCCCTCTTTTACAAGATGAATTCCATCTACAACAATTGCCCTTTGCTCAAAAGGTAATTGCTCGTAATAGAGTTCAAAAAGCTTTGGATCATTTGAATATTGTTCTTGAAATGCATGTTTTAAAATTGTATTTAATTTTATTTTATCACCACTTTCAAAAAATATGGAAAGTGGAACATATTTCTTCGAAAGTTCAAAAAATATCTCCTTCATCAGGGTTGTTTTTCCTATCCTATCATCTCCTTTGATAAAGATTCTCCTTTTGTCCGTGAGTAGCTTAATGAAGTCATCCATGCTATTAATGCGCTCTTCGTTTCGATATTCATCATAAGAGCTCCCTGACAGAGTGGGAAAAACAAAATATTCTCTATAACTCGTACCTAAATTTTCTTTTCCATCACTATAAAGAGTCTTCTTAAAATTAAGGCTTAATGCAAATTGTTTTTTCCCTCCATTCTTCTCGGGTGTGATATGAAGTTCTTTTTTACATTGTGTTCTGTAGAATTCTGCTTCGTCATCCCACGTATATTTATGTATTTTCGTAAAATAAGTTTCAGAGTCAAATAGGATGGAAAAAAATTCGCTTTTATTGCTGCCATCTTGACTGAACTCTGCGCCTCTTACCAGCAAAACACCTGTTTCATCTTCTATTTCCTGTAGCTCACACTTTCCGTTATGTTCATGCCCCATACAAATGATACTAGAATTTTCATATAACGCTTTTTCCAACTCATCTTTTACTTTTGTAAAAAACCATTCTGGGCCATGGTGCATTACGGTAATATTGAGCTTAGCATTTTTAGGCACATATAATTTTTCTATCTCTGACTTGGGTAGATAGTGAATACCTTTTTCATCCTTGAGTGAAAAAGGACTGCTATTTATCAAGTTGTAACATACCAAATACTCTTTATTCTCTCCATAAAAAATTAATTTTCTATTAATAAGCTGATTATTTTTAAAGCAAGAATTATGCTGTGCAAAATTCATGAAATTCTGCATCAACTTCAGTTCTTCATCAATGTAAGAATCCAGGCCCTCTTTTTTTGCAGCTTTCCAAAATTTTTCTCGAGGCCTACTATTCATATCAGTAAGCATATCATGATTACCAGGAGTCACGCACACATTTATATATTTGGAAAAATTGCACTGCGTTTTTATTTCGCTTATCAACTTGCCAATAAAGGCTTTGGCGATTTTATACTGATCCTCTTGCCCTGAATTTGCTATATCGCCGGAAAAAATAATGGTACATTCATCAAAGGAACCAACTGATTTTAATGCCTGCACTATCTTCGTTATTTTTTCAAAGTTAACCGTATTCTCATTAGTAATATGCGCATCGCTTAAATGCAAGTGCTGTATTTTCATGGCATATTCCTCCTACTAAAAACCATTTCTAATGGTGAATCATAAAGGTTATTACACGGCATAATACTTAATGAAGGTATTCACAGCATTGACCAGGCTTAAATTTGCTCCATACTGTGTAACCCTTCTCGGTACACTGATTTTTTCATTTACAACAAGGTCTGGGACAATTTGCTGTGAATCGTTACAACTTTAGTGTATCACCGCAACGCCGGCTCTGCTGCACTAGGATATCAAATAACTTCAAAATTGAGTTTTGTGAAATCCAAAGGAGTATAGTAATTATCTGCTTTTGCTATAACATTGTTATGTAATGTTTCATTTTCTTCAATCAATCTAAAAAATGTATGTGTTGCTTCTATAAAACTATTTACTAAGCATTCCACCCGAACGAGAACAAATTTTGTTCCATTAGAGGACTTCTCAATTTCCGGCAAATTATGAACGACTTTCTCAAAGTGTTCGTTGTCGCCTAACACATAAGCAAGTACCCTTGTATTTTTTTGATTTTTAGCAATAGCTGAAAATGTGTGCAGCTGGCTACATCTAGCAAAATAAAGCTCCGTCGCCGTACACTCACAACCATGTTTTTTCAGCTCAGGTAATAGAAACGTATCCACCCATGTTTCATATTCCGTCCTGACATGTCTTTTATCCACATTTGTCTGATCAGAGTATAGCCAAGATAGTGGATCTATTGCACAATATAACAATCTTATAGCTGGTTCTAAAAAATTATTTTCCCTGCAAACATTGATAGCTTGTATAGTTTCAATGTATTTTTCTGCAATTCTTTCAATATTCATTCCTCCACATACCTCATAAAAGTGCTAATTAGCAATCCAAATAATTCTTGTTCAAACCAGTTACTGTAATCGCCGGAATATCTGCCACCGGCACTGTAAGTACCCCAGGTTTCATTCTGATTTTTCATCAATAGGCAACACTTCCTCAATATGTTTATGACGGTGCAGTGGTGCAGCAGTTGGTCTCAAAGGGCTGTAGCCATGATGGAATCGCCATGAACCTCTCTCCCCTACTGCTAAAACCTTTGTTGCTGGTCAAACGATGTTGCCACTTTCATAGCACCCGCTCACAAGTTCAATCAAAAAGTCTCTCGCACGTCAATCCAGCTGGCTGAACTCAATCTCATTTAACAAAACAGGAGGGATTTCCCCTCCTGCACATTCTCAAACCATCTCGTTTTCACCCCTGCGTCTACTTTAACAAATCTCCAGCCCCAACTCCGTCGCACCGGCATTAGAAGCGCCTGGTCGTTTAATTTATCATCCACGGCCATGCCAGTAACAATCATTGCATTCTTACCAATGATGTTGGCAGTTTGATCATCATAATCATAGTTATTTTTGTGAGAATAATACTCTCTATCCATAACGATTAAAACCCCTACCCTGCGATCTCTCTCCGCTAATAATTTGTTCTTCTACTCATCCACCTTTCTGGTAGACTTTTTTAGATTCTCAATAAACTGCTGGTGCGGGATGGCAAAGTTACCGGTCACGCTTTCGTAATCTGCAACCGACTTTGTGGCGACAGACCCTATATTAACGCGAGCACTCTTCCCTATATGCATTCCGTTAATTAAGGTCACTCCGGGTCCGATCCAAACATCTTCCTCCATGACCACCCTGCCTGCAACGCATGTATGGGCGGCAATCAGCACATTTCTTTTCATTTTGACGGCATGGGCGATATATACCATATTATCTGTTTTGCAATTATCCCCCACAACAGTATCGTCCCAGGGATAAATTGCTTTATCCACGCAGTTATTTTGTTGGAGCTCAACACTTTCCCCGATTATTACACCGCCAAGGTGCTTAACAGGCAGTATGCCCCCATCGAATCTTTTAAACTCGAATCCTTCCCCACCGACTATTGTTCCGGCTCGTATTATGGAATTGTCGCCAATCACCACATTCTCTTTGATGGAGACAAATTCTTCTATGGTGACATTATTCCCAATTGTGACGTTAGCATCAGAAATATAGGATAGCGAGCTTATATTGCAGCCCTTCCCGACTAAAGTCTTATAGCTTTCCCTACGATATCCTTCTTTATTCGAAAGAAAATTATGAAGTGTAAAAAACAATTCCCGGGGCTGTTCTACTACGCATAATCCATAGTGCCCGTTCATAAGTTTAGGCGCTAACCCATCCACTGTCAAAACCATCGTAACGGATTCGGAAATGTTATCAATGTATTTTTCGGAATCTAAGAAAGTGCAATTCGGATCACTGATACTTGATGCTGACAGTGCTAAGTAGCTAAATGGTTTCTCGTTAATAATTTTATAGTTTTCAGTGTAAGGTATTTGTTCTAGAATCTCGCTCAATAACACTGTTCTTCCTCCGCGTCATTCCTCAATATCAAGTAGCTTGACTTTCGACATGCTCCCGACTAGCATCGCATTCGCTTGATTATAACAGCTGACATCAATCATCATTATAGACTTATCTCCTATAATTTGCACAACTTCCCCTCTCGCTGTGGTTATGTCGTTGATAAATAGCCCCCGCGCCGATGAGGGCGCCTCGCTGCACATGACAAAAATGCCAGATTTTCGTGTTTTCTCCAATCGAAACATCTTCATCGATATAGCTGCTTTCATGAACAAAATAATCTGCCATAGGAATACCTCAAAACTTTCACAAGAACTTTGTGTATTCAACTTAGAGTAATGTAAAACCATTACTTCTCAAGTTATACTTGACGGAAAATTTACAATATCGATTCGAGAATTAGAGCAACATCTTCTCTGCTCAAGTCAACAGGATTATTATCCATTCGCCCTTCGGTAAAAGCATAGTCAACTATTCTAGGAATATCTTGTTTTTCGATACCGAAAGCTGTCAGCCTCATATCCCAAACACTGTTACATGCATATTCAATAAAACTTTGAATATCTCCATATTTTTCGAACAAATCAAAAAGTTGACGGTCGTTGGGGAAATGGCCTTTGTTAATTTTACTGACTGCATCCAGAGTGATAACGGCTGCAATTCCATGTGGAATCCCAAAGAATAATGTGAGCGGATAAGAAATCGAATGACATGCGGTTGTTCTGGTCTGGGAGAATGCCAAACCGGCTAAAACCGAAGCTTTGCTTAAGTTTTCTCTAATTGCCAGATCTTCGGGATTATCAACGGCTGCCCTTAAATTGTCAATTATGATTCTGATTGACTGGGCGGCGATTCCCTGCACAATCGGTGTTGTGTGGATTGACCAAAAGGACTCAACGGCCTGACACATCGCATCCAAGCCCGTAGACAATGTTAAAGCTGCAGGCATCGATACCGTTAGCTCCGGGACGATGATAGCAAGCTTGGGTTTTAATCCAGGATCGTCGATCGAATACTTTACCTTTTCGACATCATCCCAGATGGTGGCCCATTGTGTAACCTCAGTACCCGTACCAGAAGTGGTAGGAATCGCTACTATATCAGCAAACCTTTTGTTCTTGTATTTTTTCTCAGAGATAACACTCTTAATCTGGCTTGATGTTAAGCCTTCTTCATACCCATACCCTTTAAACGCACTCAGCGCTTTTGCCATGTCGATTGCACTGCCTCCACCGATTGAGATAAACAAATCAACATCCAGTTTCTCAATTTCACCCAACAGCATTTGTAGATCTCTGATGCTTGGATTGGGGTTAATATCTTTAATCCAAATTAGGCTACCACCTGCATCCTCAGCCTTTTTATAATATCTATCGACAAATGGCAAAAACCCCAGTCGTTCTGCAGATGTTTCGCTCATAACGAGTACGATATTCTTTCTCTTTATTGAATAAAGTCGTGCTTCCATCTGAGCAGGAGTCGCAAAGATTATTTCAGTTTCACAAAATGGATTATATTTCACACATACCACCCTTGACCGAGCTTTATCCCCAATATGACTAACAGTCACATTTATCTACAGGAATCAGAGTCAGTATTTCACTGATAGGCATGCATAGTTCATCTGCTTCCTTAGCTCGTTTATGACTAAGTATTGTTTTGGCAACATTCTGCATGGCTGGGAATCCGCTTCGCGTTAATTGATTTGCATAGATAACGATATTGGCGCCTTTTGCAGCGAACTCATCCTCTGTCACTGTATTGAATGTTGTCGGCACTACCACAATAGGCACTATGGTATTCTGTTTCCTGAAGGCTTCACAGAATTGAAAAATTTCTCCCGGATCTTTTTTTCTGGAATGAATCATAAGTCCATTCGCTCCAGCCTCTACGTACGCAAATGCTCTTTTTAGCGCATCGTCCATCCCTTTTTCCAGTATCAAACTTTCAATTCTCGCGATCATATAAAAATCCTTTGTCTTTAAAGCGCGTTTTCCGGCAGACAATTTTTCGCAGAACTTCTCGATGCTTTCCTGAGTCTGATCAACCTCTGTACCAAATAAGGAGTTTCGCTTCAGTCCCGTTTTATCTTCGATTATGACTGCAGATACGCCCATACGCTCCAGCGAACAGACATTGTATACGAAGTGCTCAACTTGACCGCCCGTATCCGCATCGAATATAATCGGCTTCGTCGTTACCTCCATGATTTCGTCGATCGTAGCCATTCTGGTTGACATGTCTAGCAATTCTATATCCGGTTTCCCTTTGGATGTTGCATCGCACAGGCTAGAACACCACATGCCGTCAAACTGTCTGATTTCTCCGTTTACTTCGACTGTTGTTTTTTCCGCGATCAACCCTGTTAACCCACTGTGTGTCTCCACAATGCTCACGACGGGTTTGATTGCCAATAGTCTCTTGAGCCTCCCTCTTCTAAAGTCCGGCATCGATAATATTTCCTTTTGTCTTGACTCCAGATTTTGATATTCCTCCTTTTGGGAATAAGGATACTCGACCAATTCGCCGCCGTAGAATGCCAGCAACTTTATCACTTCATCACGGATGGGTCTCTGAGGTCCAGTAAGCCAGTCGTCTCCATGAACAACATAATCAGGTTTTAATTCATTTATGTTCTGCGCATAGCTCAAAGTCGTCTGTGGCACGACGTGCGATACTCCTTTAATGTTGTCGAGAAGAATCGTTCGTTCCTCATAAGGTAACACTGGATATCTTTTGTAACTTGCAATTGCCTCGTCCGTCAGTATGCCGACGGTAACTTCTCCCAGCAAAGATGCCTTTTGAATGATCTCGATATGCCCTCCGTGGATCACATCCGTGCTAAAACTAATGTATACTGATTTCTTCACCTTTCCTATCTCCTCTCTGTAATTTTCATATAGATCTTTTAAGTGGGTTGCATTCTCCTGATACAAAAAATCCCATTAAGTTTTGCAGATCTTCCGGTGTGTCAATTTCGGCGCATAGGCGTTTCTCGTAATCCCATGGCCTAATGATGCAGTCGCCCGATATCTCGTTAAATGCATTTTCTGCATAGCATGTAGTTCTACCACCTTCGCAAAACGAAATAATCCGAGAAAGCCAGGCTTCCCACACTTCCCCATAAAGGACATAGAGCGGCTGTGCCGCAACGGCATTTTCGTAACAATCAACGCCAATCTTTACTATCCTTCCGTCTTCTATAATCGCTTTAAAATCTTTTTCCGGCAGAGGCATCGACGTGCTGATCGCCATCTGACTGTAGCCTTGCTTAAGCATACTACTCAATATCTCAGAGTCGAATACTAAATCACCATGCAACATGATGATGTTGTCGTATAGATCCTCTCGAGCGAGATATATAGAATAAATATAATTCGTTTCCCGATATAGCGGATTGTGGACAAATTTATAACTGATTGGCAAATCAAGCGACATGCAATACGCTTTAAGATTATCTTCGAACGGGCCGGTTGTAATAATCACATTGCGTATTCCGCACGCAATAAGATTCTTCAACTGCAGACTTAAAATTGTATCTTCTGAACTGATATTCACCAAACATTTAGGATTGTTTTCTGTGAATTCACCCATCCTTTTCCCTTCGCCGGAATTTAAAATCAAAGCAGTCATTACTCGCACTCCTTTAGGAAATCCATGAATGCCTTTTTATTATCTTGCGGAGCAACTGTCGGCCTTCCCAGATCGGCTCTTGACCCCGGCACTGTCTTAACTTCAAGAAAAACCGGTCCATCCTCATCTTTGATTTCTTCCAGAATTGCATTTAGCTCTGCACAATTGCTGGCTCGGTAAACCGATTTATAATTACACCCTCTGGCAATCAATCCGAAATCAAGATCCTTTGCAACGGTCGGTTGCCCTCCCACGGATTCATGGGCACCATTATTGATAAGCACATGAATATAGTTCTTGAGAGCTTTCGAACCGACTAAAGCTATCGCCCCCATATGCATAAGTGTGGATCCATCGCCGTCGATACACCAGATCCGCGATTTTGGTTTTTGCATAGCGATACCGAGCGCAATCGATGAACTATGTCCCATGGATCCGACAGTTAAGAAATCATGATGATGCGGCTGCTTGTTATGGGCCCGAACCTCAAATAATTCCCTGGAAGTCTTCCCCGTAGTCGAAACAAAGATATCGTCTCTGCCAAATTCCACGAGGCATTTGATGGCCTCCTCCCGAAGCATCCCAACATTATGTTCTTCGGGCCTATTTGCTTCATACTCCAGCGCACCCTTTTTTACTAATAAAGCAACGCTTTTCCCCGAGCTAAACAGTAACTTGTGCTCAACCAGCTCTGCTTCCAGCTCCTGGGGTTTGGTTTGAGGAGTTATCGAAACAACGTTTATCCCTATCTGCTCCAACAATCCTTCTGTAATTTCGCCCTGATAGATATGCTGCGGCTCATCTTTTGTTCCAGGTTCCCCGCGCCATCCGATGATAAAAACGCATGGAATACCGTAGACCTTGTTATTTAACAAGGACACAATCGGATTAACCGCATTTCCGATACCACTGTTTTGCATATAAATAACAGGGGTTTGCCCAGTTGCCAAATGATACCCGGCAGCTATGGCTACTGCATTCCCCTCATTCGCAGCAATCACATGCCTATCAGAAATACCACAGGTTTCAATTAGATAATCGCTCAGCGGTTTAAGAAGTGAATCCGGAACACCTATGAACATAGAAGCGCTCTGGTTTTCGAGAATCTTGATAAGTGTTTCAGCATGCATTTGGTATCCTCATTTTCATTAGATATTCTTATATGCTCGGCCAGATAGGTTTCTGCGAAGCCATCAGTCTCTGTTAACCTACCCCATTCCTTTTTTCTTACTTCCCTTATTTTCTTCTAACCTGCTAAAATATCTCAATTTTTCTAATGATTTCATAAATTCGTTACAACGAGCTTCTATATCCGGATATTTGGTATAGTCTCCATATAGCTCTCGAAGGATTTCTTCGTAGCCGACAGGGATGTAATATCTTTTATCTCCGAATTGCTGTAATACCCTTTCTTGAACAAGACTCTTTTTAAACCTCTTGCTGCCAAATGAATCGGCTGTCATGAAGTATTCTGACTGCTCGTAATCGCATGCTTGGCACAATAATCTGTAGAAAAGGTTTAATATACCAAGGGGGATCAAACCACATAAGACCTTGAAAGCCACTAATTTACACAGTGTTGATCTACGCCCCATTGATTCTTCTTTAGCATTAACCAGTTTATAATATCTTGCTTGAAAGACCCATTTTATTAGCATGAACAACCATCGATATTTCAGCTCCTTTTGTGGAGCTCCAACTGTATAAAAAATATCCAGATGTAATGCTGAAGAATTGTATCCCTTCAATGATATTCTGGAGAAATAATGCCTGCACTTTTCATTAAATTCCGGACTGTTTATATAATACTTCTTGTCAATACTTTTAAAAGCTTGGATTAATTTGTCTTTTTCTCTGTAAGGTATCTGTACATCAATATCGTAATCCCATGGGATTATACACTTATCCCGGACCGCCCCTAACAATGTACCATAGGCTAAATAATATGTAATGCCATGTTGAACACATATAGCGTGGAGTTCCTCTAACATATCTAAAGCAATTTGTTGATATGCCATGAACTCGCTATAGCTGCCATCAATGTACTCGCTAAGTTCTTCAATAAACATATGTTTATCCAATGATAAATTCACATCTCCTTTTCAATTTAGCGTGCTATTTTTCCCAGCAACGTTTTACCAAATTTTGATTTGAATATAACATGCAGTTGTTCTTGCTCAATGATTAATTTAAGTTCCTTATGATTTTTCAAGTATATGTAGACGGCATAAAGAATTAAAATCAGAATCTTATACAAAAAATTTAAAAAGCTGAAAGAATCTATGTATTTTGTATAGCTTAAATATAAGCCTAACATCATAAACAAATGGCTAGGTATTATCACCTTCAGCATATCTCTTATTCGGAAGCCAACATCATCGTAAAATCCGCTCATTATTACAACAATCGCAACCACAATTATCTTCGCAATCAAAAAAGCAACTGCAGCGCCGTACATACCGTAAGACTTAACCAAAACCGATGCAAGAATTATATCTGCTAGGCTTCCTGTTATTGTCGATATAAAGATCTTGTTTGCAGCTTGCTTGTGATAGAACAGGATATTAATGTAAAAATAATAAATTGATTTAACTGAATATGCCACAACAAGAATCGGTATCACTGTCCACGCTCGGTGAAAGCTCTCTGTTGTCATCAAAAACAATACTTCCTGCGAGAAAAGGCCTATCCCTAAATATACAAACGAATACAGTATTAATAGATATTTTGATACTACCGTTATGATTTTTCTATCAGTTTGCCCTTCTTGTTCGAGCATATTATAGAACCACGGGGTATACGCTTCGCTTACGGCACCCTGTATCGTGTCAACAATTGTGCCAAATTGCATTGCCACACTATACAAGCCCACCACAACCAAGGATGCGCTTTTGTTAATGAATAGTCTAGAAGCAAAGGATGCGATATTTGTCGACAAATTATGAGGCATAATGGGTATTGAATACTTTAACATCTCTATTATAAGAGTTGTATCGAAACAAACACAAATCAGATTATTCCGTTTCAAATCTAGTAGCGCATACCCAGAATACAGAAAGTTCACTGCCAACGTAGCGGACAATACTCCTACTACGCCTAGTCTGAACACACCGATTAATACTATCGTCAATGCCGCGTTGCATGTAAACACAAATAGATTGATTGCAGTTAGTTTTTTCCCCGACTGCATACCACGTAAGATGTACTGGTGGATCGTATGTATATTTGAAAAAACTACCCCGGCCAAAGCAATTGCGACGTATGGGTAAAAGGGTATTCCTGCAAAAAGTAACTCCGTAACATAATTTCTAAATGTTAACATTAATAAAACAAAAGTACATCCGGAAATAAAGACGAATACGATAACCGTTCCATGGAATCTTTTTAGTTTTTCTCTATCACTTTTAAACTCGACGTAGAATCTAACAATAGCCGCATGTAGCGAAAACATGATGATTATTGACAGTACACTGGTGAACCCGGAAATTAAGTTAATTATTCCATAGTCGGTTGGTGTTAGATAAATTGTATAAATTGGCAAGAGTAGAAAATTGATAGCCTTAACCAACAAAGAACTAAAGGTATAGAGAATAGAGTTTTCCAGCACCTTCTTAATTCCGTGCACTAAACCAGCTCCGCTTTATTAGATTCACTGCGATACCTCACATACCACTCTGCGAACCTGCGCAATCCCTCTTCGATTGTTGTTGTTGGTCCGAAATATATTTCTTCATATAATGCATCGATTGATGCGTATGTCACTGGCACATCCCCCGGCTTCAGAGGTTCGAAAACCTTTTTGAACTCGACTCTTTCGCCAGTAGCGTTGCTCAACGCAGTTTCTAACGCATATATAAAATCCATAAGTTTTTCCGGCCTATTGTTCCCAACATTGAACACCTTATGGGCTGCGGTGCAATCTGCACCTGAAGGCGGTCGGTTTATGAGTTTTATAATACCGTCGACCACGTCGTCAATATAAGTGAAGTCTCGATATAAATCATTTTCCATATCTCCATTATTAAAAATATGTATAGGCTCTCCTTTAAAGTATTTTTCTGCAAAGCTGTAGTATGCCATATCAGGTCTACCCCAAGGACCGTAAACAGTAAAGAACCTTAAACCGGTAGCTGGGATTTGATAAAGATGACTATATGCATAAGCCATCAATTCATTCGACTTTTTTGTTGCTGCGTACAGCGATATCGGATGATCTACAAAATCAGTTTCTTCGAACGGCACCTTCTTATTTGCACCGTACACCGAGCTGGAAGACGCATAAATCAAGTGCTTAACAGGAAATGACCTGCAAGCTTCCAGTATATTGTAGAATCCAACTATATTACTGTTGATATAGGCATCCGGATTCACAAGGGAATATCTTACGCCTGCCTGAGCCGCTAAGTGTACGACAGTATCCGGCCTGTTTTTATCAAACATGTGAACAACAAATTCTTTATTGGAAATATCACCTTTGGAAAACTGAAAACTCTCGTACTGTTCCAGGATAGCGAGCCTTGCATGCTTAAGCTTTACATCGTAGTAGTCATTGATGCTGTCAATCCCGATGACTGACTCTCCTCGTTCCAGCAATGCTTTTGCTGAAAAAAATCCTATAAACCCCGCTACGCCTGTAATTAAATAGCTCTTTTTCATTCGGTGATTTCCCCTTGCTTCGTAAGTTTAATCTCGGTTGAAGACATCTCTGGTGTAAACTTTGTCTTGGACGTCTAAAATGTCATCAGTCAATCGGTTGGCAACGATGACATCGCTGATTCTTTTAAATTCGTCAAGATCTTTGATTACATGTGACCGGAAAAAAACTTCTTCTTTTAATGCCGGTTCATATACAACAACTTCAATACCTTTCGCTTTGATGCGCTTCATAACTCCTTGGATTGCTGACTGCCTAAAGTTGTCCGAATCAGTTTTCATAGTCAGTCTGTAAACACCTACTGTCTTGGGATTTTTACTAATAATCCTGTCTGCAACATGATCTTTTCTTGTCCTATTTGCATCAACAATAGCTGTTATTAGGTTTTGAGGGACTTCTGAATAATTCGCCAACAGTTGTTTTGTGTCTTTTGGCAGACAATAGCCACCATAGCCGAAAGAAGGGTTATTGTAATGATCTCCGATTCTGGGATCCAAGCACACACCTTCGATGATTTCTTTTGTGTTTAATCCCCTGACCTCTGCGTAAGAATCAAGTTCATTAAAATATGCGACACGCAGCGCAAGATATGTATTCGCAAACAGTTTTATTGCTTCTGCCTCCGTAGAGCCTGTAAACAGAACTGGAATGTTTTCTTTTAAAGCGCCCTCTTCAAGCAACCCAGCGAATTCCCTTGCCCGGTCAGATGTATCTCCGACGACGATTCTTGACGGATACAGATTGTCATACAACGCCTTTCCTTCCCGAAGGAATTCAGGCGAAAAGAAAATATGCTCGCTGTTGTAAACTTGTCTCAACTGCTCCGTGTACCCAACCGGAACTGTGGATTTTATGACAATGGTTGCGTCGGGATTGACGTTTAAAGCTAAACTGACAACCTCTTCAACAGACGTTGTATCGAAGTAATTTAAATCAGGGTCGTAGTTTGTAGGGGTTGCAATAACAATGATTTCACTTTCTCTATAGGCTTTTTTATTATCCACTGTTGCTGTGATATTCAGTGCTCCTAATTCTAAATGTTCTGAAATATCTTTATCAACAATCGGGGATAATCCGTTATTGATCATATCCACTTTCTCAGGCGTGGTACTGACCGCATATACCTGATGGTTCTTCGCCAATAAAACAGCAATTGACAATCCCACATACCCTACTCCGGCAACGGCAATTTTCATTGTCCCTCCATCCTCTCGAGTTCTTTGAGTGTTGATTTTAGACCGGCCAAAAGCAACTCTCTATGAGCCTCGCACTCAATCACGTTCTGTATCACAGTCAAAGATTGTTTAGAATATAGCTTCTTCACATATTGATGTTTACTGAGTTTGTTTAATACCCTGAAAAACACATTTCTTCCGTGCAAGATTGACAAATAATTACTAAACATGCTTGTAGCGAAAATTTTGTATTCTTTTTCTATAAAATTGATATCCTGAATTTGCACGGAACGATGATGAAACGCCTTCATAATTTCGTCAGATTCCTGCTGATCGGCCATACGAATCTTATTGCCTTGTTTGACAATCGGTATGTACTTAACTTCATATTCATTTCTCTCGATTATCAAACTAATTAATAGAGAGGTCTGCCAATACTCATTGTCTGAATCATCAAATATAAAGTTCCCTTGACCATAGACAATGGTACTCCCGTTGTACAGCTCATATGCCCCAATGCAATGACTATGCTGGCATACAATCAAATCTGCACCACTATCAACAAAACCACGACAAGTTTTCTGCAGGTTGGGACTCGGAAAGCGATATTGCTCTTTCCCCCCATGATACAAAACAATCACAAAATCACACTGCTCTTTTAGGTTTTTTATATGATTAAAACTTGTTAATGCATCAAACGGATTTGCTCCTGCTGTATTCTTAGTCGCAATGGTAAATTCATGTTCAGCACAAGCATAAAATCCAACCTTGATTCCCTGTTCTCCCAGTACAAATGGCTTAGATGCCTCTTCAACATCCATACCTGCTCCCACATACGCAATATTATTATCTTGTAATACTTTTATAGTTGATAAAAATCCTTGTTCATCTTGGTCTAGAATATGGTTATTGGCTAAAATAAGAAGATCGGCGGGGATTTTTTTTATACCAACAATCGTATCCGTTGGGGCGATCAAATTGGGTCCGCACTTGTTTATAGGAGATACCTTATCCGTAAGTGGAACCTCCAAATTGAACACTCGACAATTCGCACACTGCATCCTGTCATGCAATTCTGTTCCAAGAAGCTCTTGTGCATTACCTTCTACAAAATGTTTTCGGTTGCTTTTTGTGGGCACAAGATCGCCACCAATGATGATTTCCACTTTACACATTGCTCCTCTAATCAAACTCTTTTATCTATTGGCAAATGAATCCAGCTGCCCAACAATATATCATGCTCTTCCTGAGCAAAAGGATCTAATCCAGATGCATCAAAAAAAGTAATCTCTCCAAAGTATAAACTTCCCTCTATAACATACCAATCGATTCGAACATGATATGTATTTCGAGAAAGCAATTCGGAAAAATATAACATTTCGTGCAGGCATGCAGGCTTGGAATGTATTGATGCGTTTAACGGGGTGCTAACTTGCGATATTTCAGTCTTTTCCCATTTTGTATTGTAGTAGTCCTGTGTGTGAATTTTTTCGAATCGACCTTTATGTACTTCTATCAACTTCGCCTTTCCATTAAAACACATGACTTTATAATCATCTGGAATGCAATTTCCCTCCCCCAAATATTTCTCACAGATAATTTGAGGTTTGATATTCTTATATGGCCATTCACGTCCACACCAATACCAGTTCTCCGCCATCCATTTTTGTAGTTTCCTATTTGAATCTTTTATATCTAACTGCGACTTGTCATGGCATATAATGTTTGCTCCGGAAGCATGTGTGCATTTCAACACAAATTGTTTCGGCAATTTTTCCCACGGTATCTCGTCGACTTTTCCATAAACTCCATACAAGGGGACAAGACACTCTTCGCCAATTGTTTGCTTAACATATTTTCGTACAGCATATTTATCTGCATAAGTAGTATATTCCGGCTTTCTATCATATATCTTAATCCATTGTAGCTTTTCATTGAATGTTTGTGGTTTGTCAAAATTTAGTCTGCGGCCGAAGACTATTCGATATTTTGCCGCCAAATATATTTTATCTGGTAACAAGCGGAAGAATTTATGATTTAGCACAACTAATAATATAATTTTAGGGTTAGCAATAATTTTTTTAATTTTACGTTTCATAAGCCGAACTTTTCTTTGACATGAAAGCTGAACCAAGACATATGATAAGTTGGATTAAATTATCATCATATGTCACCATTCCTAAATCGGTTACCACTATAAGTATAAACAATACGTAAAACAATGTCTTCATGGCATCCTTTTTATCGATAATAGCTGTAAATTTTCTTATAACTGCGAAAGGCATGTAATAATAAATTATCAATCCTATAATGCCTGTACCAACCAACAATTCAATATAATTATTATGAGCATATGTATTTCTTCCAACAAGAGAATATAATAATCTGTAAT
>CAYSBC010000042.1:0-6911 GCA_964429195.1 uncultured Eubacteriales bacterium
ATATAAGGTATAAGGCCAAGTCGTATTTTATTTCGGGTATAGAATTCCTCGTAATTCGTTTGATCTGTCCTAGGGTTTAGCTCATGTTCTCTGCAATAATTTTCAATTTCCTCTCTCCCAATAGCTAAGAGAGGTCTTATGATAACATCCTCTCTTTTATAGGGAATTCCTGCTAATCCTTCTAAGCCGCTCCCCCTGATGAGTCGCATCAATAATGTCTCACTTTGGTCATTCTTATTTTGAGCAACAGCAATCTTTTGACTATCCGTCTCCCTCAGAACCTCAAAAAAGGCGTCATACCTCGCCTTTCTTCCGGCTTCCTCTTCAGTTAAATTTAACGCTTGACTCATTTCCCTTATATTGACACGAAAAACATGATAAGGAATATTCAATTTCTCACAAAGCCGCTTTACATAATCCTCATCTTCGTCGGCAGCTTTTCCTCTTAGCATGTGATTGATGTGAACCCCTCTTAATTTAATTTTATATTCATCTTTCATCGTCCATAAACAATGAAGCAGGCAAACAGAATCTGGACCGCCGGATACTCCAACAATAATGGAATCTCCTTCTTTGAGCATATCGTATTTTTTTATTGTATCCTTGACTCTATTCATCATACCTTCACCATTGTTTAGCCAACAGCCTTACTATAAAGTACCCCCGATGCCTTTCGGACTCTCTCCATCTTAGCCGTAATGACCGTCATGTCGTCTCGTTCCCTGTCCTTATATTCATCCAAGGCTTTATTAAGTATTAAGTCTGCAATAGTCTGGGGTTCCCTTGACTTTATTGATGCAATAACACCTTTCATCCATTCTATTTTATCTTCACCCTCATAAGCATCCAATATACCATCGGATACCATAATAAGGATATCCTCTGCCGAGAGCTTTTCCGTCATTTCTTCTATTTCTATCTGATAAACGATTCCAACGGGTAAGTTCCCATGCTTTATGACTTTTATTTCACCATCAACGCTTTTTATGAAAGCCGATGCAGCTCCCATTTTATAGAAGCTGGCGTTTCCCTTGTCTAAATCGATAATAGCAATATCCACCGTTGAAAAAATTTCTTCTGTAGACTTTAAGACAAGCATGGAGTTAATGGTCTTTAAAGCCAGTTCTTTTTCAAATCCAATCCGCAGTAAATGTCTTAATGCATTAATGGTTACCATGCTTTGATGTGCTGCCTTTTCTCCGGCACCCATACCATCGCTCAAAGCTATCATATACTCATTGCTCTTTAAATTTTCAAAGACATAACTATCTCCGCAAATATTCATCTCTTTTGCATACTTGGAAGATCCTACACTCATTTTGTATTCCGGACACCTTACTAAGGCAATAATATGTTGATCCACCTCTTCATCAGAAATGATATAATCGCCCCCAAAGATGTAAGATACTATTTCTTCCATCTCTTCATTATACATCTTTGCATTCTCTATTTCTATATATACTTCTACATCATCCTTCCTTTTCTCAATGACGAATACATTTTTTACATCAAGACCTCTTTTATGGCATTGAAGAAGTATTTTTCTTTCCATATCCGCATCAAAGCTGATATTTCTGTTGAGTTCCTTGATCATATTATTGATAGATCTTGAGATCCCCTTAAACTGTGCTGCAGTTACCATTCTGCCACCTTCCAGTTTTTTTTGCCATTTAAAGCTTGTCCCTAATAATTGAAGGGAATTGAAAATGGAATACAATACCTTGTCCATATGTTCACAACTGAAATTTAATTCTGTGTTCACATAGGACTTGTCTATTCTAGAGCTCTTATTTATTTTTGAGAGTATTTCTTTCATTACTTCTGTTGTTTTGTAATTTGATTGATTCCAACATTTATTCAAAAAATCACAATCCACACATATCCCGTTTTTTACCTTTTCAATAATCTCTGTTCCATCCTCTTCTACATCAATGATTTGCTGCTTTTCTAAGGATCCTCCATAAATAAAGGAAAGATTATCAAATATATTGGAATATTTTTTTAAATTCAGACCCATTACCCTTCTTAGCTTCGTGTCATATACATTATTGAACACCTCATCATTGAGTGGGTCGCTCATCTTCTCTTTGATTTTTCTTATGATCTTACTCGGCAATATTGAAAAGAGCATAGCGGCAATAATGACCTCTATTGCCATTCTATTGATTTGAATCACATAGGTGGAAGATAGTATGAATAGCAAAATAATGGCAGATAGAGAACTCATAATTCTCAAATGTTTTGAAAACAACCCAACAGTCAAACCGATTGTCATCAAAATAATAACGGTGTTTTGCGACTCCTTACCTATAATGGCCATCAGTAGCCCCAGCAACGCACCGGTTAAAGCTCCTATTGAAATACCGCCACCGTAAGCTATTATAAATGTAGCTAGGACTGCAATAATCAACATGATTCTTAACTCGTAAAAGATAATATTCATCGCAGATGACAAAAAAACACCTAGTATGACAATCATGCATAAAATATCTTCTAGAACTAACCTCTTGCTTTTGCTCTCTGTAAAATAGGGTACCCTATGAAGAATATAGGAAAAAACAAAGACCAAAGTGATTTCAGCCCCAATTAGAAAGAGGTCATACATGAGAACAATTCCTGATATTCTATGGTAAATCGTTGTAGCCAGTCCACATATCAGGCTCGTATAAAAACTTACAGCCAATGGTGTTTTCCTTAACTTTTTTTCAAAAATAACAACAATGCAAGATAAAGATAAAATAACGGCCAAATACCGAAAAAAAATATACTCATATCTCGTATTAACGGTTATTCCGAACATCAAAGGTATTCCAATCCAGATATTTTTTTTATCTTTTGATGCCATTGTCCCGAAGAAGGCTACAGAAAATGGCAGAATACTGTCCAACACGGATCCTCTTGCACTAAAAAACGCAATCAAGCCATACAACAAATTGAGCACAACCCATCTCAGGTCTTTTGCTTTAATGAATACTCCTTTAAAAATATTGCTCTCTTTCGCCAGGATTTGCATGTTTTCTCCCCCTTGTTTCAGACCATTAAACCTTCATAATGGTTTAAATATAAGACTCATTATCTAATCTTATCAACTGATGAGAGAAATTTTTGTCACTCTATCGAAGGGATATCTAAAATCGTATGACAACTTTATAGGATTTTATTGTTTTCACAACAAAATATGCTATATCTTTCTAAAATAAAATATTTTCTCCAGTTTTACTATGCTGATATCTGTTATATAATAGATATTCAAGTGACTGACAATTAGAAAGGTGCTTTTTATGATTTATAACCATGTTTTTACAGGAACTTTTATAGAGCGAATCAATCGATTTATAGCCAAAGTGGTCATTGATAATAAGGAAGAGTTGGTTCATGTCAGAAATACAGGCAGGTGTAAGGAAATACTTCTTCCCGGCACGAGGGTGTTTTTAGAGAAGTCCTTTTCTCCCCATAGAAAAACAGCCTATTCTTTAATCAGTGCCTATAAAGAGGATGCCCTCATCAATATCGACTCCCAGATTCCCAACAAGGTCGTCTATGATGCTCTTTTAACCGATAAAATACAAGAAATAAGAAAAATAGACTTGCTAAAAAGAGAGGTCACCTTTGAGAAGTCCCGATTTGATCTCTATTTTGAATCTCACTGGTGTACTCGGGGTTTTATAGAGGTTAAAGGTGTAACTCTAGAGGAAAATGGCGTAGCCAAATTCCCCGATGCCCCCACAGAAAGGGGTAGAAAACATATTCTAGAAATGATAAAAGCAGTCGAACAAGGTTATCAAGGCTTTCTTTTTTTCCTTATTCAACTGAAAGGTTGTCATACTTTTACACCCAATGACTTGATGGATCCTGCCTTCGGTCAGGCTTTAAGACTAGCTTATGAGGGTGGTGTCAACATCTTATGCTATGATAGCCATGTTGGTGAAAACTCAATTCACATAGGTGATAAAGTACCCCTCCTCCTTTGAAAGCCTTGCCTTACTCTATACTGAAAAATCGCTTTGCGTTGTTCATGGTTGCTTCTGCCACGGCTTCTAAATCAATTCCTCTTATGTCTGCAATTTTTTGCGCTGTGTACTTGACATAGGAGGATTCATTTCTTTTTCCTCTAAAAGGCTCGGGCGTTAAGTAGGGTGCATCTGTTTCCACCATCAAGTATTCAAGAGGGATTTCCCTAGCTATATCCACCAGTTTCTTAGCATTCTTAAAGGTGACAGGACCCGCTATAGAAAGCTTGGCTCCTAGCTTGACATATTGCCGTGCCAGCTCTAGACTTCCGGAAAAACAATGCATTAAAACGCCCAGTTCAAAAGCATTTTCTTCCTTAAGTATCCTCATAACATCTTCGTTCGCATCCCTATCATGTATGATGATAGGTTTTTTCACTTCATGGGCTAACTCTATTTGTCTTTTAAACCAGTACTTTTGTTCATCTCTCGGTGAAAGGTTACGAAAATAATCAAGCCCGATTTCACCAATGGCACGTACCTTTGGTTTTTTAGATAAACTTTTAAACATGAGAAGTGTTTCATCGTCCATCCCTTTGACATCATGTGGATGACAACCAACGGATGCATAAAATCCCTCATATTTTTCTGCCATCTCGATGGCTTGTAATGAAGTTTCAAGATCTGCCCCTGCATTGAGCACATATTTTACATCGGCCTGTTCCATTCTTTCTAAAACCTGCCCCATATCTTTTCGAAATTCCTTGTAATACATATGAGAATGTGAGTCAAATAGCATAAGATCCCTCCATTATCTGACCTTTTCTCCACTTGGAGCATCGGTCAATACAAATTCTAATCCTTCTCCATTATCAGCAAAGAGTATCATTCCTTTGGATTCTTCGCCTCTCAGTTTAATCGGTGTTAAATTGGCCACAACAATAACTTTCTTACCCACCATCTCTGAAGGTGTATAGTAAGCGGCTACTCCTGATACGATCTGTCTTACTTCTTCACCTATCTTAACTTGTGAAACTAATAATTTTTCTGCTTTAGGATGCTTTTTGCATTCCATGATTTCGCCTACTCTTAAATCAATCTTTTCAAAATCATCGATGGTAATATTGTTAGATTCAGGCTTATTCGTTTCTTCTTTATTATCCTTTTTATCTTTATCGTCCTTTAAGCTGGACTTTTCATTATTATCTTCTATCAGTCCCTCTAATTCCTTCAATTTCTTAGGAATATCGATTCTTTCAAATAATATTTTAGCGGTGCCAACATTTCCGCCGACACTTGTGCCATCAAAGGAGGATAAGGATTCCCATGTGTCGTTTTTAGAATGAAGCTGCCCTAATATCCTTTCTGCTGCCTCCGGAATGAAAGGTGATAAGAGAACGGCAGAAAATCTTATGGCTTCAATTAAATTATAGAGTACTGTTGCTAATCTATCCTTTTTGCTTTCATCCTTTCCTAGTACCCATGGCATTGTCTCATCAATATATTTATTGCTTCTTCTTAAGAGCACTAAAATTTCATCAATTGCATCTGTGACCTTGAGCTCTTCCATTTTTCTTCTTACCTTTTTAGGTGTCTCAAGAGCAAGCCCTATGAGTTCTTCATCAAGTGGCTCTTTTTCTACAGGAGCATTTATTTTTCCATCAAAATACTTGTTGACCATGGTAATTGTTCTGTTGACTAAATTCCCTAACATATTCACTAAATCCGAATTAATTCTTTCCATCAAGAGCTCATAGGTTATGGTACCATCTTGTGCAAAGGGCATTTCATGAAGCAGGTAATACCTTACTGCATCCACACCAAATTGTTGAACTAAATCATCCGCATAAATGACGTTTCCTTTCGATTTGCTCATTTTCCCTTCACCTACCAAAAGCCATGGGTGACCAAAAACTTGCTTTGGTAGTTCTTCTCCCAGAGCCATGAGCAATATTGGCCAGTAGATCGTATGAAACCTTATGATATCTTTTCCTATTAAATGGACATTGGCAGGCCAATATTTTTTATAAAGCTCGCCATGGTTACCATCTGCATCATAGCCAATCCCTGTTATATAATTGCTCAAAGCATCAATCCAAACATAAACAACATGACTTGGATCAAAGGTTACCGGTATTCCCCAGTCAAAGGAAGTTCTTGAAACACATAAATCCTGAAGACCCGGTTTCAAAAAGTTCTTAATCATTTCATTTTTTCGGGATTCAGGTTGTATAAATTTCGGATTTTTCTCAATATGCTCCATCAGTCTATCTTGATATTTGCTTAACCTAAAGAAATAGGCCTCCTCTTTTTCATTAGAAACATCTCGTCCACAATCCGGGCATTTTCCTTCATGGAGCTGAGACTCTGTAAAAAAGGATTCACAAGGTGTACAATAAAGTCCTTCATACTCGCTTTTATAAATGTCGCCCTGATCATAAAGTTTTTTAAATATCTTTTGAATCGTTTTTTCATGATAATCATCTGTGGTTCTTATAAATTTATCATAGCTCGTATTCATTAAATCCCATATGCGTTTGATTTCACCGGCTACCTCATCAACAAACTCCTTAGGGGTTTTGCCTGCTTCGGCTGCCTTAATTTGTATTTTTTCACCATGCTCATCGGTACCTGTCATAAAATAGACATCATCTCCAATAAGCCTTCTAAATCTTGCGATACTGTCCGCAAGTACAATTTCATAGGTATTTCCTATATGGGGTTTTCCTGAAGTATAGGCTATGGCCGTAGTGATATAATACTTTTCTTGATTCATTTTTTGATTCATTTTATGTGATGACCTCCTCGTCCTTTAAGCAATATCAATGATTAGTAATTATAACTAAAAATAATCAATAGGTCAAATAAATCTGCAACTATCCAGCATGTCCCCTATGGGTCTAAAATGGGCCGACGAGCTTTCGGGCCTAAAATGAGCAAAATATTGAGTTATGTGTGGAA
>CAYSBC010000042.1:7011-17731 GCA_964429195.1 uncultured Eubacteriales bacterium
AATCAAGGAATCAAGAAATCTACAAATCTTTGATTTGTAGATTTCTACTGTCATAGCAGGCAGGCAACGCCTTTATGACTTTTATGATAAAAATAGTCGTTCCTAACAGTTCTCCCTATAGCCTCTCTCATTATACATTAAAGTTATGGTTATATTTTTCCGAATAACGATGGGCTTTTTCTAACATCATATCCTTGACCTTCATCAGACGAACCTGAGAGCTACGCTCATTTTCATCCAGTTTCATCATGATAAATTTAATCTTTGTATTCATTTCAGGAATAATAACATGCTCTAACGCATTGACACGCCGCCTTGTTTTCTCGATTTCAGCAGCCATCAGTTGACACGATTTTTCAACCTCAGCCAATCGCAGCATATCCGGTAGAATATCCTGCAAGGATTTCACGGCATCATCTAAATCTCCGGAGGTAAATGCAAAGCCATAAGGATAGATATCATTTTCATCCGCCGTCTTTGTTTTATGCTCAAAATGTGGAATATCAACACTCATGATGTTCCTGTTTTCTACTTCCAGATAGATTTCTTGTTTGGGGGCCAAAAGTGCAACATTGATAGCCTCATCCACCATAGCCGACTTAGCCAGCACAAAGTTTCTGTTGGCATTCCTAATGCCTCTCTCTACCTTTTCTCTTAAAGCTTTATTTTCACGTACCAAATCAAGAAATTGGCGCATCAATTCATCACGTTTATCCTTGAGAAGCTTATGACCACGAATGGCAGTTATGCGTTTCCTTTTCAACTTGGTTAATTCCATACGCGTTGGATTAACATGTGTACTTGCCAATGTGCCACACCTCCTTAAACCTTACCGTAATACTTATCAAGCAATCCATCACTAATTCTTTTGAGTTCCGCTCTCGGTAGAATAGATAAGAGCCTCCACCCTATATTTAAGGTTTCCTCAATATCCCGGTTAGCATCATAGCCTTGGGATACATATTCTCTTTCAAAGGCATCTGAAAACTCGGCATAAAGCTTATCAATATCTGTCAGTGCAGCTTCTCCAAGAATAACCATTAATTCTTTTTGTTCTTTACCTCTGGCATAAGCAGAGAATATCTGGTTCATCGTATTGGAATGGTCCTCACGGGTTTTCCCTTCACCGATTCCTTTATCCTTTAAACGGGATAGGGACGGTAAAACATCAATGGGTGGCTTAATACCCTGACGATGCAATTCACGACTTAATATAATCTGACCTTCCGTAATATAGCCTGTTAAATCCGGAATCGGGTGAGTCTTATCATCTTCAGGCATGGACAAAATCGGTATCAAGGTGATACTTCCGGCTTTTCCTTTTTTACGACCGGCTCTTTCATAAAGGGATGCTAAGTCGGTATACATATAGCCGGGGTAACCACGACGCCCCGGAACCTCTTTACGAGCTGCCGAAACCTCACGTAGAGAATCCGCATAGTTGGTAATATCCGTTAATATTACAAGAACGTGCATATCCTTTTCAAATGCCAAATACTCCGCGGCAGTCAAAGCCATTCTCGGCGTTGAAATACGCTCTACCGCCGGGTCATTTGCCAGGTTAATAAACATGACCGCACGATCAATTGCTCCTGTTTCCCTAAAACTTTCAGTAAAGAAGTTCGCTTCCTCAAAGGTTATCCCCATGGCGGCGAATACGACAGCGAAAGGTTCGGTTGTCCCACGCACCTTGGCTTGACGTGCAATTTGCGCGGCCAAATCTGCATGGGGTAATCCGCTGGCAGAGAATATAGGCAGTTTTTGTCCACGGACCAGTGTGTTGAGTCCATCAATAGCGGATACACCTGTTTGGATAAACTCTTGTGGGTAATTACGAGCTGCAGGGTTCATGGGCAAGCCGTTAATATCCATACGTGCATCCGGTAAAATGTCAGGACCGTTATCAATAGGACGTCCAAGACCGTCAAATACACGACTTAACATGTCTTCCGATACACCAAGCTCCATACTTCTTCCAAGGAAACGCACCTTACTGCTTGCTAAGTTAACACCTGTAGAGCTTTCAAACAATTGGACCAAGGCGTTACCACCGTCGATTTCCAATACTCTACATCTTCGTTTTTCTCCGTTGGCAAGTTCAATTTCAGCTAATTCGTCGAATGCAACATTTTCAACACCTTGCACCAACATAAGAGGACCTGCCACCTCTTGAATGGTTCTATATTCTTTTGGCATTAGGCTTCCCCCTTTACAACGATACTTTCTATTTCATCTTTTATATTCACCATAATGGCATCAAACTCTTGCTGAATTTTATCGTGCACAATGTATTTAAAACGACCGACTCTTTCTTTTACAGGAAGATTGACTAATTGGTCAATTGAAATATTGTTGATGTTTTGTAATGCAATATCATAGAATCCGAGAATTAAATCGATCATCATCAATTGTTTATCCAATTCAGTGTAAGCATCCACATCATGGAAGGCATCTTGATGAAGGAAGTCTTCACGAATGGACCTGGCTATTTCCATTTTCAAACGGTCTTGGGGAGACAAAGCATCCATACCAACAAGTTTTACAATCTCATCCAGTGCAGCTTCATCGTTTAATAAATTCATGATGCGAGCTTTGGATGCAGTCCATTTATCACTGACATTGGCATTAAACCATTTATCCAGATTATAGAGTGAATAACTGGTTAGCCAGTTGATTGCCGGGAAGTGTCTACGATAAGCTAGGTTAGCATCTAGGCTCCAGAATACTTTGACAATACGAAGGGTCGCTTGAGATACAGGTTCTGAGATGTCGCCTCCCGGTGGTGATAGAGGGGCTATGGCTGATAGGCCTCCTTCCCGACCCTCTGAACCAAGGGAAATGACTCTGCCAGCACGTTCATAAAACTGTGCTAAACGGCTAGCTAAGTAAGCAGGATAGCCTTCTTCACCAGGCATTTCCTCAAGACGTCCCGACATCTCACGAAGGGCTTCTGCCCAACGGGAAGTTGAATCTGCCATAAGAGCTACTGAATAGCCCATGTCGCGAAAATATTCAGCTATAGTAATACCAACATAGATAGATGCCTCACGTGCCGCAACAGGCATATCGGATGTATTTGCAATTAAAACTGTACGTTCCATTAAAGATCTTCCTGTTTTAGGGTCCTTTAATTCTGGAAACTCATTAAGTACGTCCGTCATCTCATTTCCACGCTCGCCGCAACCTATATAGACAACGATGTCCGCTTCTGACCACTTCGCCAATTGATGCTGCACAACTGTCTTGCCGCTTCCAAATGGTCCCGGTACAGCTGCTACGCCGCCCTTGGCGATAGGAAATAAGGTGTCGATAACACGTTGACCTGTAATAAGGGGCTTATCAGGGGATAATTTTCGTTGATAAGGTCTGCCTATACGAACCGGCCATTTTTGCATCAAGCTAAGCTCTTTATCCTGGCCATCTTCTTTTTCAATGACGGCTACTGTATCTGTTATTAAATAATCCCCTTCCTTGATTGATTTTATTTTCCCTTGTACACCAACAGGAACCATAATCTTTTGGGTCACAATTTCTGTTTCTATTACTGTACCGATGACATCTCCTGCTTCAACTGTATCGCCTACAGAAACAACAGGGGTAAAATGCCATTTTTTATCTCTATTTAAAGAAGGAATCTCAACACCTCTTTTGAGGTTTGTGCCGATAGCTTCCATAATATCTACCAAGGGTCGTTGAATTCCGTCAAATATACCTCCGATTAATCCCGGCCCTAATTCTACACTTAGAGGTTCGCCGGTAGATTCAACCGGCTCCCCCGGAGCCAGCCCGGAGGTTTGCTCATAAACCTGAATGGAAGCTTGGTCACCATGGATTTCTATGATTTCACCGATTAAACGCTGATGGCTAACACGAACAACGTCAAACATATTAGCATCACGCATTCCTTCAGCTACGACCAAGGGGCCGGCAACTTTCTTTATGATACCATTACTCATCTCTATTCACCTGCTTTTCCTCATTATCGTTGTTAAATATTATATCTGAGCCGACTGCACGCTCCACGGATTTCTTAACATTATACATTCCCTTACCCGTATTGCCGGATACACCGGGAATAGGAATGATTGCAGGTAAAGGTGCAGTAACATATTGGTCAATTTCTGTTTCAAGCTGTGACTGCCATGCTTCTGTAATATAGATGATAGCATAGTGTTCATTGACTAAGGTCTTAAGAATTCTTAGGGCTTCATCTTTGGAAGTCACAGCATAAGTATTAAGTCCCAAAGCAGCATACCCATAGATACTATCACGATCACCTAAAACAGCTATCTTATACATACATTACCCTCAGCCTTTCCCGGATAGAGCTATCCGCTATATCGTTACGTTTCCCTGAGAGTATAATACGGACCGTCTTTATCTCATTTTCCCTGGCTAATACATAGGCTACAAGAGGTGAAACGGTAAACGGATTATACTTTTGAGGACGCATATGCGTAATAATCAAATTATCACACCAGCTTTCAAATGCAGAAGAGGATCTTTTTAATGCGGGCACTGCATCGGCATAGACAGTAGATTCCAGGTAGTGATATATGGCCTCTTCCCCTTCCAAAATAGCGTCCGTTAACACTTTTACATCGAGACTATCACATGGAACTAAAGCTCTTTGAATAAAGCTTCTATCCTTTTTTGTCTTGTAGCAGCGGATTGCAATGTTAATATTAGCAGAAGCTACCTTCAGTTCTACGTATTGTGAAATAAGCTCTACACCTGAAGCCTTTCCTTTTTCGTATATGGTTTCAAGTGCAGCTTTATCAATGATAATATCACTTAATTGGCTGTCTCCTGTGTGCATTTGAACCTGATAGGCTTCCTCCGCGCACTTCCTTAAGTGTGCCGGAAGTAAAGAAAAATCTTGTTCCTTGATGGCATTTAATATGAGCTCAGGTTCCACTGTACCATCAAATAGATAGATTGATTCTAGTGGAGAATCTTTATAAACCTGTTTGATGGCTGCTTTCAAATTATGAAAATCCGTGCTGTAAAGGAAGGTGTTAAATATGGACATATCCTCAACCAATTCACGCATGAGTCCCCATGTTTTTTCCTTTTCGGCGGTGAGTATTTGTTCTGCATTTTCCTCACCCGTTTTCCCCCAGCCTTTATCCATTAAAAACCGTATACATTCCTTTTCACTTTTATAACTCATCAATTGTTCAATATCTGCCTGAGTCAGTAACAAAAGTTCTTTAGACCGTATTCGAGCTACCGCATAGAAATACTGATTATCAGCCAAACTGGCACCTCCTCTCAGTCTAATCAAATAACAGCTCGTTGACTTTATCCTGAAGGTTTTCTTTTGCGATGCTGAACAAAGCATCAAAAGAACAGTTTTCTTCAATATCACCGTACTTCAAAATAAACCCGCCGTTTAACTTAGGTGTTTCTTCTGAAATTGTAAGGGCAGCTCCCTTTTTATCCTTTAAAACTTCTTTTATCCTGTTTTCCAAATCATCAGGCAAACGTTCCCTATCGCCCTCAGAGAGGATAATAACACCATGCTTAGGATGAGCATGCTTCTTAATCATTTGAAATATCAAATCTTCATACTCAGGTACAGGCATCTCCGCAATGGACTTCCTTGCATTTGTGATAACACTATTGATAATCTGTTGTTTCGCATCCAAAATCATTTTCTTTTCTGCAAGCCTTGCAGCTGATTCGGCACGGCCTACAGCAGCTTGAACATCGGATGCTGATCTCTCGGCGATTTCATGGCATTTCTTTTCAGCTTCCAATTTGGCATGAGACATAATTTCCTCTGCCTCTTTTTCAGCTTGTGCAAGGACGGCTTCTGCCTTTGCAGTAGCGTCTTCTTCAATCGCTTTCAATATCTTTTCTAATCCAGTCATAGCTAACTCTCCCAACTGTTAAATATTTAAATTGGTTACTCCGTTTATAGCCAACATCGAAATGAGAAGGGCTAAGATCGCATAAGTCTCTACCATGGCCGGAAAAATCATGGCTTTACCGAAGGCCTCCGGTCTTTTAGCTAATAGGCCCAAACTTGCTATAGAAGCTTTACCCTGACTGATTGCTGAATGATAGCCTACAAAAGCCATTGGTAAACATGCAAACAAATAGGCAAGGCCTTTAGCTGCAGAAAGGTTAGCATCGCCTCCCAATATACCTATTTGAGACAGGGCTATAAAGGCGATAAGAAGTCCGTATATACCTTGAGTTCCCGGTAAAAGTTGCAGAATTAATGCTTTACCAAATTTACCTGGATCTTCTGTTACAACGCCTGCTGCTGCTTCTCCCGCAATACCTACACCCTTTGCTGAACCGATTCCTGCCATTGCTGCCGCTAAGATTGCACCCAATACTGCAAATACTATTCCTAAACTATCTAGATTCATTTTTCACATTCTCCTTTATCTTATAATATTTAGTCTTCATATCATAGGGCATGAACTTGCGCCCCCCACCCTCATAAAACTTTCCGAAAAATTCAACATAATGCAAACGGTTTGTATGCACATAGGCTCCCAGTGCATTAATTCCTATATTCACAGCATGGCCGCCAATAACAACTACTATAAATACAATTGCCCCTATGACTCCGCCCGCTGCTACTGCTGCCATCTGGTTAATAACAGATGCAATGACTCCTGTTGCAAGCCCTAATGCCAGCAGTCGTGAATAGGATAGTACATCACTTAAATAGCCCGAAATACCATAAAGTGCATAGGCCCCCTTGAGAAATCTTTTGAAAGGATTTCTCGATTCTCGGCCATTGGTTAAAATGATGACTAGAGCTGCAATGATAGCGAGAACTGCACAAGCATCTGCTACAACCGCCGGTACGGTAAGATTAACTCCTAAGATTCCTTGAACCATCTCTGTCGATAGAAGTAAGATCGTACCACCTATAACGAGTACAAACCAGCTTATGACGTCATAAAAGATTCCTTTTATATCCTTCAGCTTCAATAGTTGATAGAATTTTAGACCTAGACCTGTCATCAGATGCACTAATCCTATTATTAATGAAAAAGTTAACATCCGCATCGGCTCATTGACCGGGAAGAACCATAATGGTGGTATAGATATCTTCTTCCCGAAGAAGGTTGCACTAACAACATCGAGAAGGTCACCAAAATAGCTTCCAAACATAATACCCCAAAAGACTGTGGCAATTCCGCAGTATAAGAACATCTGTAGCGCTTTCTTTGTTGAGTTTTCCATACTGTGGCTATACTTTGCCAGGCTGAAACCGCATACAATGACCATCAGGGCACCGTAACCTGCATCGGATAACATCAAACCAAATAATACGTAATAAAAAAGAGATACTATAGGTGTGGGATCTATTTCTTGCTTGTTAGGCAAGCTAAAACCTTCCACTACTCCTTCTAGTGGTGCAGAGAAGCTACTATTCTTTAATAAAACCGGAACATCTTCTTCCTCAGAAGGCTGTTCAATTTCAACAGCGATTGTAAAATGCTCATTGAGCTCTTTCTCTAGGTTTTTTGCTTCTTTTTCAGGAACATAGCCTGATAGAATAAATACATTCTTGTTTTGCAACAAATGCCCAATCACTTCGTATCTCTCGCTAAGAACTGTATCATAATCCTGTAAGAACAGGATGTCTTCCCTATATTCTTCATAGGAAATAATCTCTTTTTGTGCCTTTGAAATCAACGACTCTGCCTCGGAAATTTGATTCTTCAAATGCTCGAGTTGCTCACAAGGTGCTTTGTTAAAGGTAATACTAGGATAAGCAAACTCCATCCTCCGTAGCTCATCACCAACTGCATCCGCCTTATCCTTCAGACAAGTGACAACGATGCAGGTTTGATCCCTTGTTGTGCTGATAATTTCCACATCTAACGGCAAATATTCTGCAAGACTTTGGTAGATTTCTTCCAATGTCCATGGTCTTGGCAATGTACCTATAAAAGCCGTCGTCTTTTTGGTTCCCGAGAAATCCATAGGTATATCAAGCTCCATCCAAGGTGTCAACATCTGTACCTCTGCTTGCAATCTCAAAACCTCTGCATGGCTTTCAGCATTTTGCTTGTTGAGCTCAATAATCCGATTGACTCTATTCATCGTTTGCTCATGCTTTTCACTAAATTGTTCAACAACTTCGATCTCGATTTCCTTTTTCCCCTTTAGGACATCCGTAATCGAACCTTTACTTGGAGCAAAGCTTCCCAGAATATCAAGCGCTGTCCTTGTCAAAGAAATATTTCTTTCAAGCTTTTGCTTTGTTGAGGAAACATCGCTTCTTTTAAATCCGATATCCTCCGGTAGCTTATCACTTACTTCGATGGCGCCCTTCCGCTGTAAGAATTCAAGAATCTGCTCCCGATCCTTTTTTAGACCGTAAATGAAAATACTCTTCATCGTCAATATTGCCATAACAGAATCACCTCCTCCTGCTGCTCATTTTTTGCTATGGACCTTATTGCTAGATAATATGTGAGAGTACTAACTTAATGGCCTCCGCTTCTCTTTCCTCTGCCATCTTTTTCAAAAGGAGAATCTCCTTCTGTACATTTTCCTTTACAAATCCTATTTTTTCTTCTCCTTGTTGTACTGTTTCACTTACATCTTTCTCTGCCTTTTTAAGTGCCTCATTGACCATGGAAGTCTTCAGAGACATAGCATTTTCCCGGGCCTTTAAAATAATGGATTCACTTTTTTTAAGCGCATCCTTTTCAATTTCTGCTGCATTTAATTCTGCTGACCTTATTGCTTCTACTGTCTCTTTCGCCACTAACTCACCTCCAAAATAGGATAAAATTTCAAATTACTTTAAATTATATACAATATTGGTGTATAGCGCAACAAATTTGATACATTATATATCGATTTGGACGGATAATATAGCAGAAAAAATGTATTAATTAGCGAACAATTCAATCAATAAAACTACTTATTCAGTTTTTCCTTGATGATTGCTACAATCCTGTTTGCAGCCATTCCATCCCCATAAGGATTGACGGCTTGCGCCATTTTATTGTACTCAACCTTATTAATGAGCAAGTTCCGTGCCAACTGATATAATGTGTCCTTATCGACGCCCGCAAGCTTGACTGTCCCTGCTTCAACAGCCTCTGGTCTTTCTGTTTCTTTTCTTACCACTAAGACGGGTTTCCCTAAAGATGGTGCTTCTTCTTGTAATCCTCCTGAATCTGTTATAATGAGATAGGATTTCGACAAGAGATTGACAAAAGGCTGATAGTTTAAGGGGTCAATGAGATGAACCCTCTTTATGCCACCTAATATATTATCTGCTGCCTCTTTGACCTTAGGATTGAGATGAACGGGAAAAACAATCTCGACGTCCTCATGCTTCTCTATAATTTCCTTTAGCGCACTAAAAATATTGTTCATGTATACGCCTAAATTTTCTCTTCGATGACAAGTTACTGTAATGATTCTTTTTTGTTCAAAATCAATATTCCTTAATACTGGATGATCAAATTCATATTCTTTGTTAGCAACCTGAATGAGAGCATCTATTACAGTATTTCCTGTTATGTAAATATGACTTTCTTCTATCCCCTCTTTTAAGAGATTGTCTTTGTTCCTTGGGGTTGGGGAAAAATGAAAATCAGCCATGTGCCCTGTCAGAACCCGATTCATTTCTTCCGGAAAAGGTGAATACTTATTATAGGTTCTAAGCCCGGCTTCTACATGACCGATTTTAATTTGGTGATAAAAAGCAGCTAAGGCTGCAGTAAATGTTGTTGTCGTATCTCCGTGTACCAGTATGATGTCCGGACTTACTTGCTTTATGACCTTCTCTAATCCTTCTAATACCCTTGAAGTCACCTGGGATAATGTCTGGTTATCCTTCATAATATTCAGATCGTAATCAGGCTTTAATTGGAACAAATCAATAACTTGATCCAACATTTCTCTGTGCTGTGCTGTTACACATAAGATACTTTCTATATCCTGATCTTCTTCTAATGCCTTCACCAGAGGAGCCATTTTTATGGCCTCCGGCCTTGTCCCAAATACGGTTAATACCTTTATTTTATTGTTCATTTTTCTCTCCTATTTCACTGTCATCCATTCTCGTAAATACATAAATCAGGGCTGACGTGAGTATAATCAATACGGTGGTTTCAAGAATCATATTTTTATTAACCAAGATGGCAGAAACCCCCAAAATCCCACTTAATGCATAGAGAATGATGACTGTTTTCTTTTGATTCATTCCTTTTGATAGTATTCTGTGATGGATGTGACCCTTATCAGCCTCCATGATAGACTTGCCATTCAACAACCTTCTGTAGATTGCAAAGGCCGTATCAAAAATAGGCAGCCCTAAAACTAAAACAGGCATGACTGTTGCGATAGCTGCAGCCCCCTTCATTGGTCCGATAATCGATACAGTGGCCAGCATTAAGCCTAAGAATAAAGAGCCCCCATCACCCATAAAGATTTTAGCAGGATTAAAATTGTAGGGCAAGAAACCCAGTGTGCCACCTGCTATAGCCAGTGTAATCAATGCTACCTCAGGCCGATCGTTGAGATAGGCTATATAAGCCATTGAGAATGAAGCAATGGCTGTGATCCCTGCAGCTAATCCATCTAAACCATCGATAAGATTGATGGTATTCGTTATCCCTACAATCCAAATAACTGTGATGATACAGCTGACAAGCCCCGGGAAAAATACATAGCCCTCTTTAAAAGGATGGCCTATATAATTAATTCTGATTCCGGAATAAAA
>CAYSBC010000043.1:0-16379 GCA_964429195.1 uncultured Eubacteriales bacterium
GAAAAAGGGCCATCGTAGATTAACTCCGGATATTCCGTTAGTCTTTCTTCAAATTGTGTAAATTGTGCTTCGATGACATTAGGCTCTTCTTTTTCTTCTGTCTTGCTCTTTAAAATCCTAAAGTTTTTCTCTCTTCTATAAGCACTCTTCCATTTATCGTCACCAAGGGTTTCATCCTTTGTTTCCCTGAGCTGATTTACCAGTTGATTCGAATATTGATAAAGCTGTTCCAAATTATCGATATCCTTGCTATCGAGATGTTCCCCTTTTACACTTTTTTGAGCCATGGCAAAGGTATAATCCCCTAATTGGTTTAGAAATTTTTCCGACTTGCCTATATCGCTATTGGTGATGGGTAGCTTTGCCAAATATTCACCTGCATTATAGGCGTTTTGCCAAACCTTCGAAAAAAGTACCATATTCTCTTTTGTTTGATTGGATACCATAAGCTTTGAAAGCTCAGAAGATATTGTTTCTACGCTTGCAACTAATTCATAGTAGTCTTGATGCACTTGATTATTGATATAATTGTAGTAATCTTCTTTTGCCGTGTATTGGGTATAGCCCCAGGCAGACACTCCAAGCAAAGCTACTACCAGCAATATAAGGACAGCGATTATTATATATTTTCTTTTCATCTATTCCCTCCTTCCGAGGCTACTATCCCATTATCTTAAACTCCAAAATTGTGTTTACCGATGACCTTGACGATGGATCTTGACCAAATCCATTTGCTTGTTGCCGTGGCGGGATTCCAGTAGTAGATGCATCCACCGGTTGGGTCCCACCCATTCAAAGCGTCCTCTGCTGCCCTGATCGAATCTTTTGTTGCTTGCAAATTAATTTGGCCGTCATCAACTGCTGTAAAAGCCCCGGGTTGATAGATGACCCCCGCAATTGTGTTTGGAAAGGATGGATTTCTGGTTCGGTTTAAAATAACTGCTCCTACTGCAACTTGCCCAATATAAGGCTCTCCTCTTGCCTCTCCTGTGATAGCTTTGGCTAATAGTATTTTCTCATCTTGCCTTGCTATATTAGAGCCTGAGCCACTTGATCCCGAACTTTTCGTTGACATGCCTAAGGCACTCAGTGTTTGGGATCCAATAATCCCATCGGCTTTTAACCCATGCCTTCTTTGGAAGGCTACCACTGCATCATGGGTCATTTGTCCAAAAATGCCATCTGCAGATCCCTTCAAATAGCCCCAATTGATGAGCTTTTGTTGTGCTTGTCTGACTCTCTCTCCTGTAGATCCCCAATGCATGATATCTGCTGCAAAAACATTGTCCATAAAATAGTGGGGACTTATCACAAAGGAAAGGAGTATTAAGGTGATACATAAAAAGATAATAAAGGTTGTTTTTTTCATTTATTTTCTCCTTTTAACAATTCAGAAATTACTTCCACAGCCTTAAATTTTATTTTTATTACCGGTTTTTCTTGTGTAACGATTGTCATAAGCTGGTTGTATTGTTCCTGCGTTAACATAGCTAAGGATGCATATGTATTTTCTTCCTTATCCGAGTTTTCAATAAAGCACAAAGGCGGGAATAATACACACCACCAATTTTGCCCTTTACCTTCACCGATAACAATATTCAAGGCCTGATATTCTCCTGCGGGAAATACGAGCTTGCCATATTGTTTTTCAGGAATCCAGGTCATCCCTAAATCGGCTTTTACGGTATAGGTATGTCCTTCCTCTTTTAATGTTAAGGCTGCTCTGTCTTCTATCTTGCTCAAATTCTTTTTGATAATCTCTTTGGTCTCGGCTATGCTCTCCGAAGGTTTTAATTCTACATTCATCAACTCAATCACACTATCTCTCACCTTGAGCTTTAATTCCTGATCCTCTTGGCTATCGCTATTGGCTATGACATGAAATCTCACAATTTCATCCTTCTCCGACTGCTGCAAATACTCTTCTGTCGTTATATAACAAAAATAAAATAATGTTGTAACGAGGAGTATGATCATCATTTTCATTTGAAATCCATTATTGAGTTTAATATCTTTATTCATCGGAATATCAGTGGTATTGTTAAAATCCAAGTTTATCGCCCCTTTTTGATTTTTATAGCATTCGCAATCATATTAGGATTTTTCCCACTAATATTTTTTTTATACTAAAAAAAGCCAGTCATGCTAAGCAATGTCGCTTGAACATGACTGACCTAAGATGCCCCACCTAGTAAAAGGTGGCTTGTGATATTTTTTTTCTTTCCTCTTCTAGTGCTTCTGTTAATCTTTCCACATGATTCTGTCCATATTCTTTCGCAGTAACGGGGTCTCTTGCACATATAGCTTGTACAATGAGCTTATGCTCCTGGGGTATATCCTTAGCTCTTGTATATTCCTTAAAATATGCAATTTTAAACCTTTGAACTACTTCTTGAAGATTATTGGCCATCTGGATAAGTTTTTTATTTTTAGTTGCTTCAAATATTATGTTATGAAATTGATTATTATACCTGTTCATAGCAATTGCGTCATCCTCAGCAACGGATTGATTAAACTTTTCTGAAATCTCTAATAAAGCCTTAATCTCTTCCTCCGTTATTTTTTGAGCGGCCAGCGATGCTGCCAAACCCTCTAACACACTTCTTACTACTAATACGTCAATCATCTCGGAAACAGAAATACCGGAAACGTAGGCTCCTTTTCTCACTTCAATGGCTACAAGTCCCTCTAATTCCAATTTTCGAATAGCCTCCCTAATAGGTGTTCTGCTAACACCCAGCCTGTCAGCCAATTCAATCTCCATCAATCGCTGTCCGGGTTTTAATTCTCCGCTTAAGATGGATCTGCGTATTTCTTCAAATACCAAGTCTCTTAAGGGCTTGTGATCGTCAATCGTAAACTTTTCCATGCTTATCCTCCGTTTACACCGTATTTAGTCTCCAGTGAAGGTTTTAACCAAGTAAACTTCATCATGGAGTTTTTTCAGTTTGCTATAGGCGTTTTGTGCAGTGTTTTTATCCTTAAACAGACCAAAAACTGTAGGACCGCTTCCGCTCATAAGGGCTACTTCCGCATGAGTATCCAGTAATGCATTTTTAATGACTTTAACAACATGGTTTTCTTCCAATGTAACTGATTCCAACAAATTTTTAGTATTTCTTCTTAGCCCTAAAAAATCTTGATTCTCAACAAAAGAAATAATCTTCTCGATAGGAGGGTGTTCCTTTATTTCATTTAATTTTAACTTTTCATAGACGCTTTTCGTTGAAATCCTCATATTGGGCTTACACAGTACTACAAAGGCATTTAAAGCCTTAAGGGGTGTCAGCTTTTCACCGATGCCTTCTGCTAAAGCGCATCCTCCTAAGATACAAAAGGGTACATCGGCACCTAAAGGTAGAGCCATATCCATAAGCTCTTCTTTCTTGAGCCCCAAATTGAACAATTGGTTCACTCCTAGGAGTACTGCCGCAGCATCTGTACTTCCTCCGGCTAATCCGGCCGCAACAGGAATTTTCTTTTGAACCTTAATCTCAATACCTTCATGTATATTAAATTGATGATATAAGAGGTTAGCAGCTTTATAGGTCATATCATTCTTATAGCTATGACTGTATCTCCTATTGCTTTGTATATAGATTATTTTTTTTGGTATTTTTCTTATCTCAATTTCATCAAAAAGATCGATTTGCTGCATAATCATTCTGACGTCATGATACCCATCATCCCTTTTTCTAACCACATCTAGGGCCAGGTTGATCTTAGCTCTCGCTTTTAGTTTTATCATGATTTACTCCGTTTTGTTCTTTGTATACTGTATTATAACCTTCTTGATTCAATCTTTCAATAGCAATTCATTATTTAAATTATTTGCTGTTTTATGGGACGCAAAAGACACCCTTAGGCTTATTGAATAAGAAGGGTGCTTTGCAGTCCATTATTTGCAACTTTTTAGAAGAATCAATTTTTGCCCCGGTACTAATTGGCTTTCGTAATCAATGTTGTTGGTTTCTTCTATTTCCCTAATGGTTGTTCTGTTGTTTTTTGCAATCTTCCAAAGGTTATCATCTTTTTTGACAATGTAAATGATGATACTTGGCGTATTTTCAAAGTCAATCTCTTGATCTTGAATCGCTACATCCCTTAATACTTCATGACTTTCTTTGGCGTAAACTCTGCTCTTCATGAAAATTTCTGAATTAATCTCAATCTGTCGGTTATTTATCTTTTCATAATCGATTTTTCGTATATTAAAATCTTTTTCTATTTCATAAGAAGGGCCAACACCTTTGATATCAATATAATGTCTGAAAGGAATTTCATCCGTCATGCCATGGATTTTTCTTGTTCCTTCTTCTGTTTCTGTTTCATAGATAATATGGACTGCCAGAACTCCTTCAATGATGTTTTTATCAGCTTCAACATAATTGTTGGTTTCAACTACTTTTCCTTGAACACTGACAATGTTCTCCATCTGCTTGTTATCATCAAAAAGGTTGATAATTTCTCTTACTTGAATATCCGATGCATTTTTACTATGCAAGAGCTTATAATGGATTTCTCCCTTTTCAACTTCTATGTTTTGCATAGGATGGTAAGCATCAATGATAATCTCTTTTTCCTTATTCTTTGTTATCTCTAAATCTGTTGCAATAGTAGCCTCCATGTTCAACAAGGTAGCATTGTCTTCTATATCTTTCTTGATAGATACATTGGAGTATTCCACTGAGAAATCCGCCTTACTATCTACAGAGCCTTCAAATTCCTTGATGTCGATAAACTGTGTGAATTCTGATTTTTCTTCTAGCATGACGGGAACAGGCTCTATTTCATTGCTAAGATACATGATATTGTATTGTAAGGTGGCATTGATGACAGCTCTTTGGTTAACAATTTGTCTTTGATTTTCGAAGATATGGATATCCCAGCTTAGAACCTCTCCTATCTCAGGCATGTTGTCTTTAATCCCTATCTCTTCTTTTATATCAATAGTTTCTTTTTCTCGCTGTACAATGTCCGTATATTTAATCTGTTCCTTCAAATACTGCATTTCGCTGTTCATCTCGTCCTTAATCATGTCTACTTCATAAGTCTCATAGCCCTTTGTAAGTATGTTCGTCAATACCTTTATCTTGAGCTTTCTTTCATTGATGATATTGTAATCAATATGCTCAATGTCAGGAATAAATTTTATGTCCACTTTTTCATCATATAAACAGTCTATTTCTTGTCTGAAATCAATGTTGCATTCCATCGGTACTACGGTGGCGTTTTCATTCCCTGAAAAGGGAGTATAGAGTATCTTAAGCTGTAATTTCCCTGTTACATTAACCTTATCGTTACTTATGTTCTTATCCATGATTTTTATCTTACCTTCAATGAATATGATCTTAGATAAATCAGGTTTTGTATCAGGGACAAGAATGTCTTCCTCCAGCAGAATCTGCGTGGTTTCTTTTTGGTTCATTTGTAACATACTGAAAGAATCTTTCATGGATTCTGTTGTCATGATCTTTTCCTCCTCATTTACTTTAATCATATTTCATTTGAGTAAAATATGATTTTTACTGATTCACTTTAAATAATATGAGGAAAGATTACCTTTTATGATTGATTTGACATTTTTATTTTATGATTACTTCATTTTTTCTGTTTTCAGGATAAACCTGTATCCATATCTTGCCCGGATTTAATTTTACTTCTTCTCCCTTTGCATTATAATATCTCGTCATATCCTTTTCGCTTTTCTTTTTCCAAGTTACAGGGATATAGTTTCCACCGGATACATAATAGCCCTCACCTTGTCCGACCATATCCATTTGCAATCTACCTTCTGTATCGCCGGCTACAGCTTTAGTCTTTACAAATTGAATGATAATGTTTGTTGTATGTAATTCAGTTCCATCGGATTCATCCTTGTGGGGTTTTCCATTGACAGACCGATAATAAGCATTTTCTTCTTTATTGTATTCATAAGACGAGTAATAATTATTGGCTCTATAAGGAAACTCTAAGAATGTTGCCTTGTCCTCGCCTATACTTACCGGTTTATCTAAAAATTTTAAGCCTTCATAGGTACCTTCATCTCTATATTTCCTCGCTGTTGCTCCTTTCATAATCGAGCTGTAGCTGGCATAAGTGTTATGAGGAGCTTTTTTATGACTCTTCCTCCACAAGACATCTTTGCCTTGATTCATCCCATTGACAGAAGCAATATGCCATTTGCTTATAGCCTCCAATCCGCTTGGGCTTCCTCCGACATGGACATAGAGAGCATCGTATTCTAAGGATCTTTCAATAAAATAATCCCTGGCACTTCGCACCGGTCCTATCTCTTTTGGTTGTTCGCTTTCAATAATAGCCATGTACCTTGTGATATTGCCTTCTGCTAAAATCTCATACACGATATCACTTTGGCTTAATCCTGCTTGGGGCCTAGCATCCTTCTGGTTATCCAACATGACGGCTATTACCCTTTTATTGACACTATCTTCGTCTATGTAAAGACCTGTAAGTTTTGATCTTACTTTACTTTCTATGAGATCAATCTCTTCGTTTTCTTTGGGTTCATTCTCTTCAAGGGGGTCCTCAACTTCATCCTTACCGGTTTCCACTGCTTCCGGGTCTTGAGAGCATCCTGATATCAAAAGGATTGCTACTAATAAAGCGACTCCTATCCTCCATATTGCTTTCTTTTTCATTTGCTTTCTCCAGTCCTATTATGATTTAATATTCTACAAATATATTAACATTTCGCTATATTATAGGCAAATAAAAAAGAATACTTCGCTGAGTATTCCTTTTATTTATGTTCTGTTATTCTGATATGTTAAACATCGCCTAGCAAGCTTGTGTGCTGTCTTTATCTAGCGGCATAATTTGTACGTTTCCTATCAATACATCTGTATACGCAAATGACATTGTTCTTTCATTATCATTCTTATCCTTTATCTTAACGAGAAAAATGTTAGGATAAGTGTCTCCCATGATTCCTGTTCTGACGGATATTTTTTTTCTGCCCTTATTACTCTTTAATCTTACCTCTTCACCGAATAATCCCTCGATGTTTTCACGAATCTCAGCTAACTCCTTGCTTTGAGCCAAGTTAACCACCTTCTTTCATATTAATGGGCACCTTACTGTCGCATTATTATACACTACATCAAACAAAAAGTCAAATTAATGCCCCATTTATTATTTTCTCGTTAATTGATTAATGCTTTTACCTTTATTATTGCTATTCCCAATTTTTGCTTGAATTATTCATTTCTCCGCTTTTATGAAGAATTTAACAAAAAAATCGATACCTTTTAAGTATCGATTTTTCAGCTTGACTATTTAATGATTATTATCTTCCTACTAATAGAGATGTTCCTTGGCCACCGCCTATACATAAAGTAGCAAGCCCTGTTTTAGAATCTCTTTTCATCATTTCATGAATCAGCGTAACAAGTATTCTTGCACCGGATGCCCCGATTGGGTGACCGATAGCTATCGCTCCACCGTTAACGTTAACGATTGAAGAATCTAGCCCCAAATCTCTTACTACAGCTATTGATTGGGTAGCAAAAGCTTCGTTAGCTTCAACTAAGTCAATATCAGCAACTGTTAAGTTTGCTTTATCCAGCATCTTTTTAGTAGCCGGAACAGGTCCGTATCCCATGATGCTTGGATCAACACCTGCAGATCCGTAAGCTTTTACTGTGCAAAGTATATTTAATCCTAATTCTTCAGCTTTTTCTCTTGACATAACAATCACAGCTGCCGCTCCGTCGTTAATACCAGATGCGTTAGCTGCAGTAACTACGCCATCTTTCTTAAATGCAGGTTTTAATTTAGCAATGCCTTCTACTGTTGCTCCAAACTTAGGATACTCATCTGTGTCAACAACCGTTGTGCCTTTTTTAGTAGTGATTTCCACGGGAACGATTTCATCTTTAAATCTTCCGCTTTTTACTGCTGCTTCAGCTTTGTTTTGAGAAGCAACTGCAAATGCATCTACTTCTTCACGAGTGATTTTCCATTGTTCAGCTATGTTTTCAGCTGTTATTCCCATATGGTATTGGTTGAATGCATCTGTAAGCCCGTCATATACCATAGCATCTACCATTTTAACATCGCCCATTCTTGCTCCCCATCTAGCTTGTCGTACCACATAAGGTGCTTGGCTCATGCTTTCTGTCCCACCTGTTACGATGCAATCTGCATCTCCTGCTTTTATAATTTGTGCGGCAAGGCTAACTGTTCGGAGTCCGGAACCGCAAACCTTGTTAAGTGTTAAAGAAGGTGTTTCCTTAGGTATGCCTGATAATATAGCTACTTGTCTAGCAACGTTTTGGCCTAAACCAGCTTGAATAACATTTCCAAATATAATTTCATCAATTATATCTTCTTTGATTCCAGCTCTTTTTATGGCTTCCTTTACAGCTATAACACCTAAATCTACAGCTGATAATGCAGAAAGTGATCCTGCAAATGACCCTACCGGTGTCCTAACAGCACTGACTATTACAGCCTCTCTCATAATTACTTTCCTCCTTAAATTTTTAATATCTTTAATTATCATATAATAAATGTCACAATACCTAGCATCCTCACATGAAGTATTATGCCATTATATAGAACATTATCCGTGTAAAGCTAGATTTCAATCACACCTTTTGAAATACTCTTTACCCTTAATACTCCGGTATTGGAGAAAAATTCTATTGTACGGCCATAATCTGAACCTATGTCTTCTGCAACTAATTGAATATTCAAAGTCTCTAAAATTTTCTTTGTGGCCAAAATATTTCTCTTGCCAATATGAAATGTCTTATTTTGAGACTTAACTTCAAACATTTGAGCCCCACCGGCAATTTTGGCTATAAGCCTATGCCTGTTTGCTCCAATCAATTCCATTTTATTTATTAATTCTATAATAGCGGTGTCTGCAAATTTTGCCTTATTATGGCTATCTTTAGATTCAGCACTAAAAGGAAGCATGACATGTGCCAGTCCTGCAATTCTAGAGACACTATCATATAAGCAAATCCCTATGCAAGAACCTAATGCATAAGTTACTAAAATTTCCGAATCCTTTGCTACATTAAGATCTGCAATACCTATTATAATTGGATCGCTCATATATTAACTCCTTTTAAAATATTACCAAATTTAATTATAGCACCAATGTCTAATCATTTCAATCCTCATCCGGCAAGGAGATTTTAAAGGTAGCCCGGGGACGGGGAGTAAATATGAGATAAATGAACTTTTGGAGTGAGCTTCAATCCCCCCATCCCCATGATACTCCTTATCCTAATAATCTATAGAAGTAATGCCTCAAAATGATTATCTTTGATGGAAGGATCCACCTTGTATTCAAACTGTATCTCTTTATATTTGGCTTCAAAGTATTGCTTATTCGATTTTCTATGGCCGATGATGTTGGAGGAGTTTTTCTCATTGGTATAGAAAATAATTTTCTTACAGTGGGTTAAATCAGAGCCTTCCAAGTATTCCTCTATTTTTTCTTTGAAGAGCTCAGCCTCAACCATTTGCCTAAAGGCAGGATGATAATCTCCTGCAACAATAGCGTTTTCTTCATTAATCAAGTCACTGCTTTTAAGCCCCACCCTTATCACCTTGATATCCTTATTTACTAGAAGCTTATAGACATCCTTGGTTGTTTTTAATATCTCTTCCCTGCTGAAAGGCTTATATTCTCCCGAAAAATACATTTGGGCCAGGGCTGTATTGCGCAGGGTTATAGTCGGATAAATTCTTGTCATATCAGGCTTTAATTTTATGGTTTCTTCAGCAGATTCTATGGCCCTTTCATAGGTATCGCCCGGAAGTCCAATCATCAGTTGTATCCCCAATTTAAAACCATAGTCTTTAATCATGGCGGCGCTGTCTCTTATATCCTGACTTATATGCCCCCTGTTGGATAAACTTAGAACCTCATCATGAAAGGATTGGGCTCCTAGCTCAATTGTATCAACGCCATACCTTTTTAGGTTTTCTAATATTTCTTTCCCAATGTAATCGGGTCTCGTCGATAGTCTTATTTCATGTATCATTCCTCTATCTTTATATTCCTTCGCTATCTTCAGATAAAGGTTTTGTTCTTCCATGGGCATGCCTGTAAAGCTTCCCCCGAAAAAAGCAATCTCAATCACCTTGACCTTTCCCCGGGAAAGAGTGCTCATATACTTTTCAATTGTTTCAATCATTTCCTCTTTTAAAGCGGGTTCCATCTTAGCCGTAATTTCTTTTTGATTGCAAAAAACGCAATCATTAGGGCAACCCCTATGGGGTAAAAAGATAGGAATAATCGCATGCTCTTTCACCGGTCATTCATCCTTTTCTTCTATATTTCCATAATCGATCCAATATCCTCCAGCGGATAATCTTCAAAATATTTGACTTCTATTCCTCGAGCTTCAATAAAATTCTTGATAGCGTAAAAATCCTGATGGTCTTTTAAATTACCGTTAAACAGTATTTCATTGCCCACCTTACCCGAGGCCCCGCCGATAAATCCATACTCAAATCCGGGTAACTTCACCTGACCCTTTCCAATTAGAAGTATATCGATTCCGCGGGGCCGCAGGGCTTTGGCAATGCCTGTATCGGAGGTTATAATAGAATTGTCGTCCACTATGACAGTGTTACACTTCGTGTAGCCCTGCTTTACGTTGATGACTTGCATCTCATTTTTCTTGACCACTTCTAATATTTTTTCATCTGTATATTTTTGAGAATGGATGAAAAAAGATCCTAAGGCTACAGCATTGTATTTTATGGTCCCGGGATACTTGTTTTCCAGTACGGACTTTCCAATATGGTAATTCGCATCTTCCTTTCCAAGCTTTTCTTTTATGAGTTGATACTGACTTTCTTCAATAATAATCTCTTGTTTAACCTTGCACACATAGATATCAGGATGAGAGGCTATGGCCCCATAGACATTTCCTGTTTTTTTTATTGGGATAACGTGAAATCCCTTGCTTGATAAGTATTCTTTAAGACGTTTATTGGCCTCTTCCGATAAAAATACTTTCTTTCTCATAACCATCCTCTAATTATTTATCCAATAAATCCTTGAGCAGGGTAATGACCATTTGAGGGTTAGCCTTTCCTTTAGTCTCTCTCATGACTTGCCCAATCAGTGCTGTCAAAGCTTTTTCTTTACCATCCTTATAATCTGCGACAGATTGGGTGTTGTTCTCAATCACCTTTTTAGCCACATCGATAAGAATGCTATCATCACTAATCTGCTCTAATCCTTGTTCTTTAATGATGTCGCTAGGTCTTTTGTCCGTTTTCCACATTTCCTCAATAATTTTTTTACTAATACCTATATTGATGGTATTGTCTTCTATTTTTTGGACCAACTCAACTAGGTTTTCCGAGGAAATAGGTATCCGATTATTGTCATCACCTTCAAGGGCAAGCAATCTGAAAAAATCCGTCATGATAAAGTTAGCCACCATTTTAGCATTAGAGCACTTCTCAACTGTCTTTTCAAAGTAATCTGCTATTTCTCTTGAAGAAACCAATTGTTCCGCATCATAAGGGGACAGATTATATTTTTCAATATAAACCTTTTTCCTGGTATCCGGAAGCTCAGGTAATTGACTGGCTATTTCCCTAATTTTTTCATCGGTTATGACAATAGGCATCAAGTCGGGATCGGGGAAATAACGATAATCCTCAGCATCCTCTTTCGTTCTCATGGAAAATGATTTTTGCTTATCCTGATCCCATCGCCTTGTCTCCTGGACAAGCTTTCCACCGGCTTTTAATGTTTTAATTTGTCTTGTGGCTTCGCTTTCAATAGCCCTAGCGATAGCATTGAAGGAGTTGAGGTTTTTTGTTTCTGTACGGGTTCCCAGTTCCTTCTCTCCAAACTTTCTGACAGAGAGGTTAACATCACACCGGAAAGACCCTTCGTTCATTTTACAATCCGAAACATCCGCATAGAGCAAGATGGCTCTTAGCTTTTGCAAATAAGCCCTGACTTCTTCTGCCGAACGCATATCCGGTTCAGATACAATCTCAATGAGTGGCATACCACCTCTGTTGCAATCCACCAAGGTTCCTTCTTCCCCTTTATGAATAAGCTTTCCTGCATCTTCTTCAATATGAATTCGTGTTATACGAATCCTCCTGCTCTTTCCTTCTGCTTCAACATCGATATAGCCCTCATAGCAAAGGGGTAAATCCAATTGGGAAACTTGATAGGCCTTAGGTAGATCCGGATAAAAATAATTCTTTCGGTCTTGCTTTCCTCTAGCCGTTATTTTGCAATTTGTAGCCAACCCTGCCTTAATTGCATAATCTACAACTTTACCATTTAACACAGGAAGCGTTCCCGGAAAGCCCATGCAAATCGGACAACACTGTGTATTAGGTTCTGCTCCAAATTCTGTGCTACAGCCACAAAATATTTTAGTTTTTGTTTTTAACTCTACGTGAACCTCTAATCCAATAACGACTTCATAATCTTTATCAAACATGGAGTTTACCTCCTTCTTCTTTATATTCCTGTTCATAAGCATAGGCTGCTTTTAACAAAGTCTTTTCACTGAAGCCTTTACCAATAAGCTGCATCCCGATAGGAAGTCCCTTACTATCCCATCCGCAATTAATGGCTATGGCCGGTAAACCGGCTATATTCACAGGAACAGTGTAAATATCGCCCATATAGCTTTCAACAGGGTTGGTCATCTCGCCTATTTTATAGGCCGTAGTAGGGGCTACAGGTCCTACTATAAAATCATAGTTCTCGAATACCTTTTCGAAATCTCTCCTCACCAAGGTTCTCACCTGCTGAGCCTTTTTATAATAAGCATCATAATATCCGGAGCTAAGGGCATAGGTTCCTAGAAGGATACGTCTTTTGACTTCCTTTCCAAACCCTTCATTTCTTGTTTCTTTATAAAGCTCCAATAAATTTTCATAATTTTCACTTCTGAACCCGTATTTTATACCATCAAACCTAGCTAAGTTAGATGAAGCCTCTGCTGAAGATATGATGTAATAGGCAGGGAGTGCATAATCCAGGCTGGTCATGCTTACCTCGTCCACTGTCGCTCCAAGCTTTCTGAAATTTTCTGCAGCTTTCATGAGACTTTGCTTTACTTCACTGTTTAAGCCTTCGCCATAATGTTCCTTGACGATAGCGATTTTCATGCCCTTTATATCTGAATCTAAACCTTCTTCATAATTTCCATATTCGACTGGGGCAGATGTGGAATCTTTCCTGTCATGTCCGACTATTTTATTCATGACAATGGCCATATCCCTGACATCCTTCGTAAGAGGTCCAATTTGATCCAAGGATGAGGCAAAGGCAATCAGACCATACCTGGAAACAGCCCCATAAGTAGGTTTCATGCCCACGACACCGCAAAAGGAGGCCGGTTGACGAATAGATCCCCCTGTATCGGAACCTAATGAAAATACAGCTTCATGGGCAGCAATACAGGCAGCGGACCCTCCTGAGCTTCCTCCGGGAACCCTTTCCAAATCCCAAGGGTTTCTCGTTTTTTTGAAGAAGGAGCTTTCAGTCGATCCCCCCATAGCAAACTCATCCATATTCAGTTTGCCTAAAAGAACGATGTCTTCCCCATGGAGTTTTTCCATGACTGTCGCATCATAGGGTGGTGAAAAATTTCCTAATATTTTAGACCCGCAGGTGGTTAGAAGACCTTTCGTACACATATTGTCTTTTATAGCAACAGGTATCCCTGCTAAATCCCCAAGGAGCTCTCCCGCCATTCTTTTTTGGTCGATCTCTCGTGCTTTTTCAAGGGCCTTTTTATCACATAGGGTAAGATAAGCTCCTAGCTTTTCATCAAGAGCCGCTATTCTGTCCAAAAAACATTGCGTTACTTCTTCACTGGAGATTTCTTTTTTGTCCATCTTCCCTTTTAATTCATGCAGCGTTAATCTATATAAACTCAAAATTAATTCCTCCCTTCTTATTCAACTACTTTAGGTACAAAGATGCAACCATCTTCCTTGGATGGCGCATTGGAAAGCAAGACATCCCTATCAAAAGAAGCCTCTAAGATATCTTCTCTAAACACATTTTGTATAGGCATAACATGCGCTGTCGGTTCAATACCCTTTGTATCCAGGTCGTTGAGCCGATCCGCAAACCTTATAATATCGGCTAAATCCCTGGTAAGCCCTTCCTTTTCATCAGCGGATAAAGTTAATTTCGCTAGATTTGCCACATATTCCACGTCTTCCGTAGAGATGGCTATAATTTTATCTGCACTTTCTTCGCTCACATGAACACCTGATAAGAGGTCAAGTTCTTCAAGCTGGGCTTTGCTGACCCTGGATGGAGCATTTGTAAGGGGACAGGATGCATCCTTCATTTTAGGGAAAGCCATCACCTCTCGGATACTGTCCGCACCAATCATGAGCATCACCAGCCTATCTACACCAAAGGCAAATCCTCCGTGGGGTGGTGTTCCGTATTCAAAAGCATCCAACATAAATCCGAAACGATCTTGAATTTGTGTGTCTGTAAATCCCAAAAGCTGAAAGACTTTTTGTTGAATTTCCTTTTGATGAATTCTTATGCTTCCGCTTCCCAGTTCAACACCATTTAATACGATGTCATAGGACTGGGCCCTAATCTTACCGGGATTCGTATCCAGTAAGGCTAAGTCCTCATCAATAGGCATGGTAAAAGGGTGGTGCATCGCCAGGTACCTCTTTTGTTCTTCGGACCACTCCAGCAAAGGAAACTCTGTAATCGTTACAAATTTAAATTCACTTTTATTTCGAAGACCTTTCATCTCTGCCATGTCCAGCCTTAAATTTCCCAGGGTCGTGGAGACAATGTCCAATTGATCTGCGCAAAATATAATGAAGTCGCCGGGCTCCCCTTGAACTTTTTTTATGATTTCATCTACTTCTTCTTCCTTAAAAAACTTAGTAATAACAGATTGGAGACTGCCGTCCTCATTAATGACAATCCATGCCATACCCTTGGCACCATACTTCATAGCCTTTTCTGTCAAATCCTCAATCTGTTTTCTTGTAAAATCTCCACAGCCTTGAGCATTGATTGCTCTTACTCTTCCACCTTGTTCCATGATAGACCTGAAGACCTTAAAGCTACATCTTGCTGCAATCTCTGATAAATCGATGATCTTCATTCCAAAACGCAGGTCCGGCTTATCCGTTCCATAGCTGTCCATGGATTCCTGATAGGTTAATCTTTCAAATGGAAGAGCTACGTCGATATCTAAGACATTTTTCATCAAACGGGTGAAAAAATGTTCAAGCATATCAATTATTTCTGCTTCTTGCATAAAGGACATTTCCATATCCACCTGGGTAAATTCCGGTTGCCTGTCTGCTCTTAAATCTTCATCCCTAAAGCATTTAGCAACTTGATAATACTTATCAATACCTGCCACCATTAAAAGCTGCTTATAGATTTGCGGTGATTGGGGCAATGCATAAAAAGTACCTGGATTCATACGGCTTGGCACAAGATAGTCCCTGGCACCTTCAGGGGTGCTTTTTGTCATGATAGGTGTTTCAACCTCTATGAAATCCCTTTCTTCCAAAATATTTCTGGCTGCTTTTATTGTCTTATGGCGTAAAATAATGTTAGCCAGCATATCCGGTCTTCTTAAGTCCAGATATCGATATTTAAGCCTTATTTCCTCGCGTACTGCGCTGTTTTCTTCTATCATGAAAGGCGGTGTCTTGGCCTCTGATAAAATTCTAAGATTCTTTACTCTGACTTCGATTGTACCCGTTTCAATATTCTCATTAATTGTCTCCGGATCCCGTTTTTCGACGATACCTTCAGCAGCTATCACATATTCATTTCTGATCTTTTCTGCCTTATCAAAGTCTTCCTTGCTGACATCATTCAAATCTATAACAATTTGAAGTATACCTTTCCTATCTCTCAGGTCTACAAATATAACGCCGCCTAAGTCTCTTCTTCTTTGAGCCCAACCCATGACAGTTACGGTTTTCCCAATATCGGATTCGTTAATCCATCCGCTGTAATGTGTTCTCTTTAGACCTAACATGGATTCTCCCATGATAATCCTCCTCCTATCAATTGGATATAATAAAAAAATCTTTCATCCATTTATTAGCATCATGACTAAAAATGGGACGAAAGATTGTGTTTTCCGTGGTACCACCCAAGTTGATTATATTTTTTATAATCCACTCCTTAAAATGTAACGTATTATTACGTCTAAGCCTACTCACCCCCCGGTTTTCGGTTAGAAACTCCAAGATGTTCTTCAATTAAAAATTCTGTACCGATTTTCCAGCATCCTCGGCTCTCTTCAACTCCTTTTTAATCTACTCTTCTTTTCATCGTCTTTACTTTATTCTATTCTTTTGCCTTTCTATGAGGTAGATTTTATAATAACACC
>CAYSBC010000044.1:0-5958 GCA_964429195.1 uncultured Eubacteriales bacterium
TGATAGGGTAACGGTTTATTACATTTTTCATAATGAATCCTCACTGTATATAGAACGACTGAGAATATAAAACTCTTCTTGGCTTGGATGGAATTTCTTAACCTACTTATTATCGGTTCTTTAACCTTTCAATAAAGCATTTTATCGAGAATTTGATTTGCATTGTGATAGTTTCTATTGACTTCTTCAAATAGATTTTGGAAATAGAAGTCCATTGTCTTCTGCTGTTCCTTTCCAATCTCTATTGCTTTTTCAGTATAGAATTTAAGATACATTTTATTCAGTTTTCGATTATACTCCCTAAATAAAGATGCCTCTTCAGTTGCCAATCCTTCTGTTGGCAATCTATTCTTTCCTACTAAATAGAACGGTTCTTCAATTTGACCTCCAAATAAAATGGTTCTTGCTACACCTACTGTTCCTGTTAAATCTAATTTATCTGAATCAAAAATAATCTTCGCCTCTATGGACTGTGGTACTCTCTTGTTTTTGTACCTGTGGGTAAGAATACAATCTGCAACATGATTTGCTTTTTCTTCACAGTATCCGTTATTAATTAAAAACTCCTTTGCCTTTCTACTGCCTACCTCTGCATGGCAGAGCATAGGATTTTTCATTTCATCTATCCTTCCAATGTCATGTAATAATGCTGAGCTAATCACAACCTCAATATCCGCTTTCTCGACGGAATTAGCAATTTGCAGTGCATAATTTAAAACTCTATAACTGTGTAAACAATCGTGGACTGTATCATCCATGCATTCTAACATAAATTTCTCGATCCTTTTAAATTCTTCTCTATTCATATTTTAAGCACTCCTATTTATTACTCACAGAGCAGCAACTCCACCTGTAATAATCGCTGTTTTAATTTTACACCTCCTTTATATATCCTTCAATCTTTATTAAAATATATGGCATCATCTTAATTGTCCATAAACCCCTCATTGCACCAAACATATACTGCTATGGATAGGGAGGTTTTATTATATGGAAATGTGGCTTACAAGCTTAAAAACAAACACACCCCAAGAAGGATTTGAATTAGCCATCAAGCTTTCTCAAAAGGGTGTAGAATATACACAACCATCTGAAGAGATTAGAAAAAGATTACGGCCCATCTATTCACAAAATGCAAATAGTTTGATATTTGCATCGAACGTTATAGCAGCAAATTTCCAAACTGTGGCTGCGGCAAATAATTATTGGGGAGAAAGCAGCCCTAATTATTTATATGATCATCCATGGCATTTTAAAAATAGTAGCTCATAAATGTTCGTAGAATTTTAAAAGCAAAACAAAACGCCCCATAAAGTATGATATAGGGTGTTTTAATCTATAAAAAATGTTCTTTTTTTATGCTTTATTCATATTATCAAGTCAATATGCTTTTATGGCTCCATTTTCCAAGTAAATAATAGGAAAATGATATTATGTAGTTTGCTGCCCATCCTATGGGAATTGCATACCATACAGCTTGAGCACCCACTATGGGTGCAAATTTAAATGCTATTACTACTCTCATACCTAAGTTTACCAAATTAGATATAGTAAACACAACCATATCCCCGGCACCCCTTAGTACCCCGTCGGTAATAGATTTTAACCCTATTAGTACAAAAAAATATCCGATAAATCTCAAATAGCTTATTCCTGTGTTAAATGCTTTAGTTCCACTTTCAACGTCTAGGAATATGGAAATAATAGGCCTATAAAATACGGCTATTGTAAGTGCAATAATGATTGAAAAAGAAATAATTATTTTATATGCAGCTTTATACCCTTCCCTTACTCTTTCATATTGTCCCGCACCAAGATTCTGTGCCGTAAATGTAGAAATAGCATTTCCTGATGCTATCATAGGTACAATACATATTGATTCTATTCTCGTGGCAGCTGAATATCCGGCCAAAATTGGTGATCCAAAGCTATTTATCACAGATTGTACCAATACCAACCCAATGGAAACAATAGACTGTTGTAAGACAGAAGGGACTGAAATGAAAAACATTTTCTTTAATATTTGTATATTAAAAATATGCACTTCCTCTTTTTGGGTTTCATATGCTTGTACAGTTTTCATCAAGATAAAAAATGAAATTACAGCTGATATGCCTTGCGCTATTACTGTTGCAATAGCAACGCCCGCAACTCCCTTTTTCATAACAATTACCATAAACAAATCTAATAAAACATTTATAATGGATGAGAAAATCAATAAATAGAGAGGTATCTTTGATTTCCCCATAGAGTTAAATACAGATGACAAAATATTGTACATAAATAAAAAAGGTAACCCCATAAAATATATTTCTAAATATAGAACAGCATCATTAAAAATATTGTCCGGGGTTCTCAGCAGAGTTAATAACCGTACATTAGCAAAAATCCCAAATATAAACAAAATCATGCTTAAAACAGCAAAACTAATCAGTGCAGTATATATGGATGTTTTCATTTTTCCATATTCTCTTGCACCTAAATACTGAGAAATCACTACAGAGGAGCCAATTCCACCCCCTATTGCAATCATTATAAATACAGTCGTAAGGGAATATGAGGCACCAACTGCCGCCAAGGCATCTTCACTAACAAATCGACCAACTATAATTGAATCCGCCATATTATAAAATTGTTGAAATAAATTCCCAGCTATCATGGGAATTGAAAAAAACAACAAAGATTTGCCCGGATGATCCTTTAACATGTTATACTCTTTCATATGAACTCCTTAAAAACTAGACTAAAAATTATTTATTTACATTTATAAAACAAATTTAGATCTCTTTTGATCCATTTTAACATTTATATAGATTATAGCTTATAGCCCACAACAAAGTATTTATTTTTTTATTTCATTTCAACATAGTGCTTTTATTCAAAATTAAAGTATTATAAAGAAATAGTACATCTTGACCTCGAGAAAAATCAATATACTCCCCTAATAAGTCAGTGGATATATAGCGAAGATCAACAAGGGTTATTTGAGAATAGTGCTGAAGCAGCAAAGGTGCAATACTGCTCCCAAAGGAATCCCTAAACAATATCAGCTCCGCCCCCGTGGTACACATAGGATTGGAAACTGTAATGATAGACTTTGCGCCGGAAAGAAACACATCGTAAGGGTCTATGGTTCTAAATTTTTCATCTGTATATACCTTACTGTATGTTCCATCTATAGGATCAAAAACAATAGCATTTTCAATACTATCATTCGTAAGATATGCCATAGTATCAGGCCTTAACTTTAGGGCTGCTTGGCCATAATAGGAACCGTAAAATGGATAAAACTCTTCCTTTGTATAAGTGGTGTCAATATTGTTATTGTCATTACCCATTTCTCTTAGAAGCTTATAAGAAATATTGATTAATCTATCCTGGCTCCAATGGATATCTGTCTTATAATAATCCTCTATTTTTAAAGAATCAAATAAATCTATATATTTCATATTTTTTATATCTTGATTCATAATATCCACCATCTTTTTATAATCCATGAAAGGATAGCCCTTTTCTTTTGCTGTAAAATAATTTTTATCAGGGATAATGGAATAGTTTACGTTCATACCCTTTAAGTATTTATTATAAACCTCATTTATTTTTTTTGCTCCATTTTTAATGGATTTTTCATTTAATGGATATTCTATCTTATAGATTGCTCCGTCTACAATGTAAATACCCTTATTATCTTTTTGCTTTAGCAAATAGAACCTGCCAAAGGCCTTAAACCCTCTGAAGGTATCGCGGCAAACAAATTGATCCAGGAAATACTTTTCCATCTCCTCAAAATACTTTCCGTTTAACAGCTTTTCAAAAGAATATGTGGGTATACCTACAAGTTTTCGGCGCTCACTATAAGAAATTTCGGAATCAGGAAATATAAGGTTTACCAACATAAACCCCGTGATCATTATGCCAAAGCAAATTATAACTATTTTATTTTTGATATAATTATTTACATTACTTTTTGCATTACTCTTCATACTAAAAATTCTCCATGCTAAAATCTAAAATATAAGAAGGGATTAAAAGAACCATCAATAAGATAACCGGTTATAAGCAAAAGCAGTGAAATATGCATAATAGGCTCCAAAATATTAATTATTTTTCGTCCTGCCCTATAACCCTTTGCCCTGGTAATAATCGCACTCATGAATGGTGTGGCACCGATAGAAGCAATGATTAAAACAAAACCGTAGCTTTTTAAATAATACATGGTTTCAAAGCTTGAGAGCTTAAGGGGTAACATACCAAACATGCCCATCAAACTTTCAACAGCAATCTTTAAATTATCTGCATTAAATATTACAAAACTAGTTGCTACAAAAAATAGGGTATAAATATGACTTATTATCCGGGGTAATCTTTTTAAAATGTTTTTCAGGAATAATTTTTCAAACAGTAAAAACAATGCAAAATATAATCCCCACATGATAAAATTCCACTTTGCACCATGCCAAAATCCCGTTAAAAACCAGACAACGATGATATTGCGAATCCATTTTGCAATACCCCCATAAGAGCCTCCCATAGGAATATATACGTAATCCCTAAACCATGTGCCCAATGATATATGCCATCTTCTCCAAAATTCAGTTATGCTCCTTGAAATATATGGGTAATTAAAGTTTTCTAAAAAATGAAATCCCAAAATTCTGCCAATGCCAATAGCCATATCGCTATAACCAGAAAAATCAAAATAGATTTGCAGCATAAAAGCTAAAGCAATAATCCAGTAAAACAAGACTGTTTTTTCATTTGCACCGGAAAATATTTTTGCAAGTTCACCAAGAGTGTTAGCAATAATAACCTTTTTTGATAATCCTATTATAAAGCGATTAATGCCATAGGCGGCGTCCTCAAATGAATGGCTGCGCTTAATAAGATCTGCTTCAACAGTAGTATAGCGGACTATAGGTCCTGCAATCAGTTGAGGGAAAAGCGATATATATGTGGCAAAGGTTAAAATATTTTTTTGCACCTTTGCTTCCCCTTTGTACACATCAATTGTGTAGGATAAAATTTGAAATGTATAAAAGCTTATTCCAATAGGCATTATCAAATATACAGGAGATATTCCTACATCCCATAATTTATTTATATTTTCTATAAAAAAATTGAGATACTTAAAGATCCCCAGAATCCCAATAGATACAACCACAGATGAAACAAGTGCAATCTTAGCCTGTTTTCTTTCCTTACTTTTATCTATCCACAGCCCATGAACATAACCTGAGACAATAGAAATTATCATTATAGGAAGGAATTTAGGTTCTCCGTGGAAATAAAAAAATAAACTGGCCAGCAATAGGACAGCGTTTCTAAATTTTTTTGGGACTATAAAATATAGTCCCAAAAAAATCGGTAAAAAATAGTACAAGAAACTAATACTTGCAAATAGCATAACTACCCCTTTAATGCAAGAAATGCGTCGTGCATTGGCTTCGCTTGGTCATTGCTCATAATAAGAAATACTACATCTCCAATATTATCAACTATAACATTTTCAGGTTCAACACCTACACATATCCATTTCATTGGATCCACATTTTCTTTAATATCAGCCTTTATCTTTTCTATATCCGCATCTTCTTTAACGCGTACTAGGCACAATGAAAAGGCACCAGGCTGTATCATAGGCTCAGATGCAATGGCATCTTCAAATTCGATATCCTCTTTGCCTAAGTAGTAAACGATGTTTTCTGAAGTAATAGGAGTTGTCATAAGACTATCCTTTATATGACCATTAAAAGAATCTCCTACTTCGACTGTATCATATATCTTGGCCAAAATATCTTCAAGGCTTCCTTCAAGGTTATTGTTATTGCCCTGATCCTTACCGCCCTCACTACAGGCTATGAAACTAAAAATCATCACTACTGCCAATAATAAAACAAGTATTTTTTTCATTTTTAAACTCCCTTTAAATAGTTTTTGCTTGTTCATTAAATTAGACAG
>CAYSBC010000044.1:6058-14753 GCA_964429195.1 uncultured Eubacteriales bacterium
CCTAAAATCATACCTGCCAAAATATCGCTTGGATAATGCATGAATAAATATATTCTTGAAAATGCTATTGTTATGGCACTCATCCAAACCCATGGTGCAAATCTTTTCAAATACTTATTTATAACATAGGCCACTGCAAAAGATGAAGTCGTATGACCTGATGGAAAAGAGTATGCTGAGGATTTATCTATCAACAAGGATATTGAAGGAAAATTTGCATAGGGCCTCGGTCTTTGAAAGATATGCTTGAATATCCCCTCTCCCATGATAGTGCTTAAAATTAATACCCCCAGTGTGACCATGCCAATAGAGCGGGTTTTTTTATTCATCAAAAGCAAAAAGGAAAGCAGGATCCATATAACCCCCTTATCCCCTGCAGTAGAAAATAGAACCATTATTTTATCAATTATGGGAAAATGAAAGTTTGTTTGTATAAAAAACAAGATTGTTTGATCTAAGTTGTTTAAAAATGTTATCATTGGTTACCTCTTTTATTATGCTCCGCATTCTCCTATTAGCCTATGCAATAGTCTGAAATATAAACCAGCCATCCTTGACCGAAAACTGAAATACTCCACCATGCTTTTCTACGATATGAACCATACTTTTTGTGCCAAAACCATGGTCCTGTTCATGGGATACAGGCAGACCCTCCCTAGCGGGTATCAAACTCTATGGAGGTGTATCCGGCTTTTTGAATTGGTATAAAGCTCACTCAATAGGTTGAATAACCTATCATCAAGATAGGTTAAAGCCTTATCCACTATATTTTGTGGTATGTCGTAATAAGCTTCCGCTATACTTCCTGTGATAGCGGCTAATGTATCACTATCTCCGCCAAGTGATATGGCATTTCTTATAGCATCTTCAAAGTCTATGGACTCTAAAAAGGCTACAATCGATTGTGGTACAGTTCCTTGACATGAAACATCAAAATCATAAGTATCCCTTATCTCATCTAATGTGAAGTTTAAATCGTAGTAGTTTTTCTCAATATATTCCATTATCTCTTCTTTACTGTTGCCCTGTCTTGCCATATAAATGGCTACTGTGGTAGCTTCTGCTCCTTTAATTCCTTCTAGATGGTTATGAGTAATCTCTGTTACAATCCTAGATAGCTCTTTAGCTTCTTCTAATGAATCAGCTACCCATCCACAAGCACTTACTCTCATGGCTGAGCCATTTCCATAGCTATTGTAAGGCTCAGGCTTATCGGAATAAAGCCATCTAAAGAACCTTTCTCCATAACCTGAATCAGGGTAATGGCGACCAATCTCTTGTAACGTTGGAACAATGATTTCTTTTAACTTATGGAGATCCTTGCTACTATCATATATGGCTTTAGCTACTGCTAGGGTCATGACAGTATCATCCGTAAATTTACAATCATCCCTAAAAAGGTTAAACTTTTTGGTCTTAATATTATCCCACTCATAGACTGAACCAACTATATCACCTATTATTGCACCAATCATGAATTGACCTCCTCTTCAATGAATTTATGATACAAATCCAATTCTTCAACAAACAGCGAAAAAATACTTATTTCCCACATTTCCTTTTATTCATTATACACATATATGGAATTTAATTAAAGATTACCTGCTTTGAACAATAGAGAATTCGCAGATTGAACCTTGATTTTTCATCTCTATAATTGACAGACTTTATGAAATATAGTAACCTTGAAATTTATATAGACTAATTTGTACGGAAGAAGGGAAATGCATTGTCTAAGTATGAAAAATTTCCGGTCATTGAAGACCACAATATTCCACAAAACCGCATTGATAAGAAACGTACTCATGAAAAAATTACCTTTTTAGCCCTAGCCCGTATCTACTGCAAAGCAAAAAAGCACCAAAATAGAGAAGATTATAGTAATAGCGGGAAACTATCCCCTGAACTTCAGGAAAAAGTTAACCGCTTCTCTAAAAAATATCCCGGTTGGAAGCACCTTGAACTTTGCCCCCAGTGCTTTGAGATGGTGGTAAGAGCAGAAAAACATGCATCAAGGTGTCCTCACATGGCCTATAAGACTTTCTGCCATTCGTGTCCTCTCCCCTGCTACTCAAAATCTCATCTTGAAGAAATAGCTCAGATGATGCGTTTCTCCGGTCCACGTTTGGTGCTGCACAATCCTTTAATAGCATTGAGGTATATTAGAGAGGCAGTTAAGGCCAGAAAATTACATAAAAAGTGCCGATGCAAATCATAAATAGTATTATTATTCAAGCCCACGGAGGGCAAAGCACCGGCATGGGGTTTTTTATCATCTTACAGCTGATAGTTACCGTCAAAGCAAGCGGTGCAAAATTCCTTGGTTGTATTTGTGCCGGCCAGATTTATGGCATCTTCTAAACTGAGATAGCCAAGGGAATCCACTCCAATCTTTTTCCTAATTTCCTCCAAGGTGTAATGACAGGCAATGAGATTTTCTTGAGAATCAATGTCGGTTCCATAGTAACAAGGATACAAAAACGGCGGAGCCGATACCCGCATATGAACCTCACTCGCCCCTGCCTCTCTAAGAAGTCCAACAATTCTGCGACTGGTTGTTCCTCTTACAATGGAATCATCGATAAGCACAACCCGCTTTCCTTGGACCACATCAGAAATGACATTGAGCTTAATTTTCACTCTGTCCTCACGAGCGCTTTGTTCCGGAAAAATAAAAGTTCTTCCTATATATTTATTTTTGACAAATCCGATTTCATATGGAATTTCTGATTCTTTTGAATAGCCTATGGCAGCATCAAGTCCGGAGTCAGGAACACCAATTACAACGTCTGCCTGAACCGGATGTGCTTTGGCTAAAAACTCACCGGCCCAAACCCGATACCTGTGAACGCTTTTTCCGTCAATGACTGAGTCAGGTCTCGCAAAATAAATGTATTCAAAAACACAAAGGGATTTTTTTTCTTTCTGACAATGGGTCGTAATTGATTTTATACCCTCTTTTGAAAATACAATTATTTCACCGGGCATAACATCTCTTATAAGCTTTGCGCCTACAGCATCCAGTGCACAGCTTTCGGAGGCTACTACGTAGCTGCCGTCAGGCTTTACGCCATAGCAAAGTGGTCGGAAACCCTTTGGATCCCTTACCGCCATGAGTTTGGCAGAGGACATAATCACAAGGGAATAGGCACCCTTAATCCTTTCCATGGCTTTCTCTATTGCTTCTTCAATGGAATGGGAGGTGAGCCGATCCTGTGTAATGATATAGGAGATGACCTCTGTGTCACTTGTTGTATGAAAGATTGCACCACCGAGTTCAAGCTTATTCCTAAGTTCACTGTAATTCGTTAAATTGCCGTTATGAGCAAGTGCTGTATTCCCCTTAATATGCTGGACCACAATAGGCTGGGCATTAAGTCTGCCTCTCCCTCCCGTTGTCCCATATCTTACATGACCTACAGCCATTTGACCCCTTCCCAATTTTTTTATCCTCTCTTCATCAAAAACATCATTGACAAGTCCGGTGTCTTTATAGTCAGAAAATACACCGCCGTCGTTGACAACAATTCCACAGCTCTCCTGCCCTCTGTGTTGCAGCGCAAAAAGTCCGTAATAAGCATCCACGGCAACGTCTGTTCTTTCTTTTGCAAAAATTCCCAATACACCGCATTCTTCCCTTAAGCCGCTCATTCCGCCACCCCAATTACTCTTTTCATCATTTCTGTATAGGCCTCTTCCACATTTCCCATATCCCTTCGAAAACGATCTTTATCGAGTTTTTTATTTGTATTGGCATCCCAAAATCTACAGGTATCAGGGGAGATCTCATCTGCAAGAACTATTTCTCCCTCAGCTGTTTTCCCAAATTCAAGCTTAAAATCAATCAACTTTACATGGAGCTTGATAAAATAGTCTTTTAAAATAGCATTGATTTCAAAGGCCATACTTTCAATCTCTTCAATTTCTTCTTTCGTTGCAAGCCCTAAGGCAAGGGCATGGGAAGTATTGAGAAGCGGATCATGCAGTTCGTCATTTTTGTATGAAAATTCGATGGTTGCTGAATTGAGTACTGCCCCTTCCGCCACTCCATAGCGTTTTGAAAATGAACCTGCCGCAACATTTCGTACTATGACTTCAAGAGGAAAAATTCTTACCTTTTTAACAAGGGTTTCTCTCTCGGACAGTTCCTTTATATAATGGGTTTTGATCCCCTTTTCCTCCAGCAATTTCATAAGATGATTACTCATTTGATTATTGATAGCACCTTTTCCCTTAATTGTTCCCTTCTTCTGTCCGTCAAGAGCAGTGGCATCATCCTTATAAGCGACAATAAGGAAATCCTCATCTTCTGTTGCAAAGACCTTCTTGGCTTTTCCTTCGTATAATTGTTCATATTTTTTCACCCTATATTTCCTCCTATCTTTTTCCTTTCTATTCCCATTCCACTGTTGCCGGCGGTTTTGAAGTTATATCATAGACAACTCGACTGATGCCACTCACCTCGTTTACTACTCTTCCTGATATTTTTACCAGTACATCATAAGGAATTTGCGCAAAATCTGCAGTCATGAAGTCGGTTGTTGTCACTGCCCGCAATGCCAAAACACGGTCATATGTTCTTCCATCACCCATCACACCAACAGTCCGGAGATTTGTAAGGACTGCGAAATATTGGCTCATATTTTTATTTTCACCTGATTTGAATATTTCTTCCTGCATAATAAAATCTGCCTGTCTTAACATATCGGCTTTATCCTTTGTAACCTCCCCCATAATTCTTATGGCGAGGCCAGGGCCAGGGAAAGGCTGCCGATTGACAATGTTTTCGGGTAGTCCCAAATCTTTACCTAATGCACGAACTTCATCTTTAAACAGGTGGTCAAGAGGCTCTAAAAGGCCCTTGAACTTTGCCATCACTTCAGGGGGCAGCAATTTATTGTGATGGCTTTTTATGACCTCTGCATCACCTTCACCTGATTCGATCACGTCGGGATAAATAGTTCCCTGTGCTAAATAATCCTTTTCACAGATTCCAAACTTCTCTGCTTCATCGCGAAACACATATCCGAACTCTGCTCCGATAATTCTTCGTTTCTCCTGTGGTTCTTTTATCCCCTGGAGCTTGCTCAAAAATCTTTCCTCAGCATTCACTCTAACAAAATGAATAGCCCAATTCTTAAAGGTTGCTTCTATTTCATCTCCCTCATCTTTCCTCATAAGACCATGGTCAACAAAGACACAAACAAGTCTTTTCCCCACAACCTTGGAAAGAAGTGCTGCTAAAACTGCTGAATCCACTCCACCGGATAAGGCAAGTAAAATTCTGCTTTCAGCACTTATTTCATTTTTTAACCTTTCAATGGTCATCTTGGCAAAGTCCCCCATGTTCCAATCTCCCTTGGCACCGCAGATATGAAAAAGAAAGTTTTGGATTATGTTCTTTCCATACTCGGTATGGTTTACCTCCGGATGAAATTGAAGGCCATAAATTTTTTTCTCTTCATTAGCTATAGCCGCATTTGGACAAGCCTCACTGTGACCTGCATTGATAAATCCCATCGGTTTTTTCTCTATATAATCACCGTGGCTCATCCAAGTGATGCTGTTCTCGGGAATGCCTGTAAAGAGTATGCAATTTATATCTAGATAAGTATTCGTTTTCCCATACTCTCTTGTTTTATCCTCCTTAGCAGGAACAACACTGCCTCCGAGGAGTTGCGCAATGATTTGACATCCATAACAAATTCCCAAAATAGGAATGCCCAGCTCAAAAATTTTTTTGTCTACCTGAGGCGATGTATCGAGATAAACGCTTCTTGGTCCACCGGTAAAAATAATACCAATTGGGTTTTCACTTACAATCTCTTTAAGAGGCGTAGTATAGGGTTTAACTTCACAGTAGACATTGCATTCTCGCACTCTCCTTGCTATGAGCTGATTATATTGACCGCCAAAATCCAAAATTATTACTTTTTGTCGTATGCTCATCCAAATCTCCAATCTTTCAAAATATTATTTCGTTTTAAAGGTCTCCTTCGTGCATTAAAATAAAAAAGACAAAGGCCTATAGGATTATTCTCCTAACGACGCCCTTGTCGCTATTTAAGAACTCATATAAAAACAAAAACCAACAGACCTTATGAGGTTTGCGGCTTCCTTGTCGCTTTTAATGTACTCAATTTACCACTGTTTTTTTTCAATGTCAAATATTTTTTTAATTTTTTAAAAGGCTTGGCAAAATGCTCCAAAAGTTGTAGTATATATAGAATAAATTCGAAAAAGAATGTTTGCTGGTATTTGTTGATGGAAAGAAAGGAGCCTTGATCATGGTTTATACGCGTGAAGAAGTGTTTGATTATATCGAGCAAGAGGATGTTAAATTTATACGTCTGGCTTTTTGTGATATTCACGGCAAGCAAAAGAACATTTCTATACTGCCGGCGGAGCTACCACGTGCATTTTCTGACGGAATTTCCTTTGATGCTTCTGCAATTCGCGGATTTGGTGATGAGGTACAGTCCGATTTATTTCTTCGCCCAATCCCCTCTACTTTACAGTTGCTTTCCTGGAGACCTTCACAAGGAAAGGTTGCAAGAATGTTCTGCCACATTCAATATCCTGACGGAACTCCCTATGAAAGGGATTCAAGATATATATTGCAAACTGCTATCGATAAGGCAAGAGAAAAAGGTATATCCATTTATTTTGCCTCTGAATATGAATTTTATCTTTTTAAAACAAATGATTTAGGTTATCCCACAAAGGAACCCTTTGACAATGCAAGTTATATGGATGTGGCTCCTGAGGATAAAGGTGAAAATATTCGCCGTGAAATATGTTTAACTCTCCTTGATATGGGCATCCGGCCTGAAAGCTCTCATCATGAGGAAGGGCCCGGTCAAAATGAAATTGATTTCAGGTATAGCGACCCTATGACATCCGCTGATAACTCCATGACTTTTATGACCATTGTAAAAGTTGCGGCCATGCGCAATGGCCTATATGCTGATTTTTCACCCAAACCCCTTGAAGGCAAAAGTGGAAACGGTATGCATATTAACATGTCTGTTAAAAACAGCAAGGATGAAGATCTCACCATTTCTTTTATGGCAGGGGTCATGGCCCACATCAAAGAAATGACACTCTTTTTAAACCCTTGTGAAGCCTCTTACAGGAGGTTTGGAGAAAAAAAGGCTCCTAAATATATCACTTGGTCACCTGAAAACCGTTCTCAACTTATTCGTATTCCGTCCGCCAAAGGCGAATATAGGCGTATTGAACTCAGGTCCCCCGACCCCATGGCGAATCCCTATATCGCATACGCACTTCTCATCCATGCGGGACTCGATGGCATTATCCATCATCTTTCCCTAAGTGAACCTGTCAATCTCAATTTGTACACGGCCGATAAAAAGATTATTGATAAGCTGGATAGACTCCCTGACTCCATTGAAGATGCCTTGGCTATAGCAAAAGAAAGTAAATTTATACGATCTATACTTCCCCCAAATTATGTCGACCAATTCATGATATGATTTGAGGAGGTGACCCTATGCCGGTAGAAAAAATGCAACATCGTGTACTGATTGTATCTGGTACAGATAAAGTCTATGACTATTTTACGGATATACTACCGAAAAAAGAATTTTATCCCCTTCTTAGGGCAACCAGTGCAGGTGAGGCTAAAAGAATTCTTGTCTCAACGCCTGTTGATATATTAATCATCAACACACCTCTTTCTGATGATTTCGGCATTGATCTTGCCCTTGACTCATCGGATAGCAGTATGGGAATATTAGTCATTGTAAAAAATGAGGTTTTTGATCAAGTGTCATCGGACCTTGAGGATAGCGGAATTTTGACGATAAAAAGACCCAACTCCAAGCAAACATTTTATGGAGCAATCAAGCTTCTCGCCGCAACACATATCCGCTTAAACAAATTTGAAAAGAAGATTCAAATATTGCAGGAAAAGATGAATGACATCCGTACTGTCAACAGAGCAAAATGGCTTCTGATAGATGCTCTGAAAATGACTGAGGACGAGGCGCATTATTATATTGAGAAACAAGCAATGGATTCTCGTCTCTCAAGGCGGGAGGTTGCGGAAAATATTATTCGTACCTACAATAAATAAAGGGTAGTAGCTGCAAAGCTGATGCCTGTAGGTTTATAACAAGCGAGAAAAGCAGAGGAAGGGAGATATAACAAAAAGGTAACATAATGTCACCTTAAATTGACAACCATGCCCACTTATGCTAAAATAGTGAGTGTATTTGTTTGATTTGAAAGAAGGTGTATTATGACAAATGCTGAAAAGATTATGCAAATGGTTAAAGAGAATAATGGAATTATAACAAGTGGAGAAGTCACAAAAGCAGGATTATCACGATGGAGTCTAAAAATTCTTGTTGATAGTGGAAAGCTGGAACAATCTGCAAGAGGTGTTTATATTTTACCAGAAGTCTGGGATGATGAAATGTATAACTTACAGGTACAATTTAAGCGTGGGATTTTTTCGGGTGAAACAGCTTTGTTTTTGAATGATTTAACAGACAGGACACCCAATAGATATCAAATGACATTTCCGATTGGTTATAATGTCAGGTCATTAAAAAATCAAAATATTTCAGCGATAAGGACAAAAGAAGAATTTTATGGACTTGGAATTATTACAGTTTTGACCCCTGGGGGTAATCCGGTGAAAGCATACAGTAGGGAAAAAACCTTATGT
>CAYSBC010000045.1:0-7888 GCA_964429195.1 uncultured Eubacteriales bacterium
CAGGTTTTTTCGTCATATTTATCATCTGTTAGCACTTCATCAAACCAATCTTTAAGTGGTCCTTGACCTTCTTTAACCCCAACAGTGGAATATGCAGAGATTAAAACAGCTGGGTTTGAAAATTTTATCGTATTTGTTCCTATTCTCTTTAATGCCATCATACCTACCTCTTCCTATTCTACTTTTCTATTGTCTTATTATTTATCCGATTAAAACATAGATGAATCCAACAATAGCAGATATTGAATATCCGCAAACCAATACCGGACCTGCTAATGAAAATAACTTCGCGCCTACTCCAAGTACAACGCCTTCACTTTTATATTCCATAGCCGGTGCAACCATAGAATTGGCAAATCCGGTAATAGGAACAATTAATCCTGCACCTGCAAACTTAACAAGCTTATCAAATACACCCAAACCTGTAAGTAATTGAGCTATGCATATCAGTCCTACCAAAATGATAGTAGCAGCTGTTTCTTCCTTAATACCTCGAGCTATTATCCTATTTTGTACATAATAGCTTAAGGTGCATAGCAATCCTCCTGAAAGAAAAGCCCAACTGCAATTTTTAAAGTAAGAAGGCTTTGGCATTTTTTCTTTCACATATTCTTCATACTTTTTTTCGATTTTCTTCTGGTCTTTAGCCATAAATTTTCCTCATCTCTTTATATTGGTTTTCTCATTATCACTATTATCTACATTTATGTGAAAATCATTCATTGACCCTTTTCCTATCTATTTTTTTTAAAAAAAGGCTATTGTAAATAATTATTTTACAATAGCCTTTGATATATTCATGGGATATCTTGTTAAATATCTCTTTTCATGCTCTCTAAAATTTTTTTTTCTAATCTGGATACTTGTACCTGGGATATCTGCATGAGATCAGCCACTTCCTGTTGAGTCATATCCTTGAAATATCGTAATACAATGATTTGCCTATCCCTTTCTTTGAGCTTCCCCAATGCGCGTTTTATATCCATTAAACCAACTTTTTTTTCTTCGTCATCAATTTTGGGTTCCTGGAAAAATATATCCTTACGATCGATGTCATCCATGCTTTCAATACTACTCAATGTGGCCTTAGCCTCCATCAATTCTACAATTTCTTCTTTATCCATTTCGAGGTAGTGTGATATTTCACTGATTTTAGGATTTCTACCTAGCTTTTTTTGTAATATGCTCTCTGCTTCTTTTAATTTATAGATACCGGTCTTAATATCTCTGCTTACTTTTATCCTTCCGTCATCCCGAAAGAACCTCTTTATCTCACCTATAATAAGAGGTACAGCATAGGTTGAAAATCGGACATTATAGCTCTTATCAAATCTCTCTATGGCCTTAACTAAGCCAATGCATCCAATTTGATAAATATCTTCCCATTCATAACCTGAATTAAAAAACTTACTGGCCACACTTTTTACTAACCCTATGTTCTGGCTCACAGCATATTCCTTTGCATACCGATCCCCTGCCTGAGCCTTTAATAGAACTTCATTAAATTCTTTTTCCCAAGCTTCAGAATATTTTATGTTTTCTTCCATAAAAATATCCTCTTATTGCTCTATGGTTTTGGCTATTACTTTTTTTAGTGTGACCTTTGTACCCTTACCTAATTCCGATTCTACCTTCATCTCATCTACAAAGGTCTCCATGACAGTGAAACCCATTCCCGATCTCTCTTCTTCAGGCTTGGATGTATAAAGAGGCTCCATGGCTTTATGAATATCTTCAATGCCCTTTCCCTTATCTTTTATGATAATTTCGATAATATTATTTTCAATACTACATTCGATGCAAACAATGCCCTCTTCATTATTATAAGCGTGAATAATTGAATTTGTAACAGCTTCAGATAGGGCAGTTTTTATTTCAACAAGTTCTTCGATAGTAGGATCCACCTGGGAAACAAATGAAGAAACAGCCACTCTTGCAAAGGATTCATTTTCTGATTTGCTTAAAAATTCTAATTTCATACAGTTTTTGATTATGGACATAGCTTCGCACCTCACTGATTAAATTCTCTGACGGCTTCATCAAGAGAATTAAATTTTTTTATAATGGAAAACAATCCGGACACACTAAATATTTTTTCGACATATTTATTACAGTTGATGACACCCAGTACACCGCCCATGTCTTTTATTTTATTGTAGCGACCTATAATAGCACCGATACCGGAACTATCCATAAATGTTACTTTCTTAAAATCAAATATTAGATTTCGGATAAAAAATGTATCAATGGTTTTATCCACTTCATCCTTGAGTTTTTTTGCTGTATGATGGTCAATTTCTCCATCTAATTTGCAAATCAATATATTATTAACGGTTTCAAAACTAATCTTCATTTTAGTCCTCCTTTGTATTTCAAATATACAATTCGTGCCTCGCCCAATTTGCTATGCAAATGGATGGCGAAATGAAATCACAAATCTTTGCTTTGTAGATTTCTACCGCCAACAATAATTTCTATATGCTGACAAAAAATCCTTTGACTAATAATGTCTATTTCTGACTAGTTTTAAGGAACTACCCTTTTATTAACACTGTTTCTTGATTGGATAGGGCATTTTCTATTAAACCTTCCACATCCAGTAAAGATTCAAAAGCTAAGATATCCTCTAACTTAGGCTTTGTAACGGGGTGCTTTGGTAAAAAAACAGTACAACAATCCTCATAAGGTAAAATGGATGTATCATAAGTACCTATGTCCTTTGCCAACTCCATAATATCAATCTTGTCCATAGCAATTAAGGGCCTCATCACAGGCATACTTACAGATTGATTTGTAACAACTAATCCTTCTATGGTTTGGCTGGCTACCTGCCCTATGCTTTCTCCTGTAATCAATGCCTGGCTTCCGTTTTCTCTCCCAATCCTTTCAGCTATTCTCATCATAAACCTTCGGGATAAAATCGTACTTTGTTCCTCAGGACATTTTTCCAGAATAGCTTGCTGAATATCGAGCAGATTAATAACGGTTACCCTTATCCTATTGCAATATTCTGCCAATATCCCCGCCAAATCTAAAACCTTTTCCCTGGCACGGTCGCTTGTATAGGGATAGGAGTGGAAATGCACAGCTTCTAATTCCATACCTCTTTTAGCCATCATCCATCCTGCAACAGGGCTATCAATTCCCCCCGAAAGCAAGAGAACACCCTTACCGTTGGTTCCTAAAGGAAGGCCTCCATAGCCTTGTATCTTCTCGTGGTAAATGTAGGACTTTTCATTCCTTATATCCAAATAAATAACAAGGTCCGGATTGTGTATATCCACCTTCATATTCTCTATATGTTTATAGATATAGCCGCCTATCTGACTGGATATTTCAGGAGATGTCAATGGAAAACGTTTGTTTCCCCTCTTTGTGACCACTTTAAAGGACTCATAAGGCTTTTCCTGTAAAAGGCGTTGAGTATAAGCTAAAGCTTCTTGAACAATTTCATCCATATCTGTTTTGACTTCAATAGCAATGCTAATATAGGCAATACCAAAGACCTTTCGAACCAGGTTAATGATTCGATTCTCGGCTTCATCTTGTGAAACCTCCAGGTAAAGGATGCCATCTGAACGATACAAATCAAGAATTTCAATATCCTTTAAGACCTTCTTAATCCGCGTCATCAATTTCTTCTCAAAATAAGGCTTATTTAAGCCTTTAAGCGCTATTTCACCATATTTGATTATAAAGATTTTCTTCATGTTTATCTCCTCAACATTTTTCTCATCGATGCGATATTCTTTTTTAAAGATTCCAATACATAGTCCATTTGCTCTATGGTGTTTTCATTGGAAAAACTAAACCTGATAGCCCCATTAATTTCGCTATGGCTTAACCCAATTGCTGTTAATACATTGGAGTTTTTCTTGTGGGATGAACAAGCAGACCCTGTGGATACATAAATATGATCCCTCTCCAACATATGCAGTAATACTTCTGCTCGAACATCCTGAAAACTTATGTTGAGTATATGGGGTAAGCATCTGTCATCTGAATTTATCCTAAAATCGCTGATTTCTTTTTTGATTCCCGCCAAAAGAGTATTCCTAACTTTTTGAATATGCTCTTTATTTTTCTCTATGTCTCCATAGATGATACGAGCTGCTTCTCCCAGGCCCACAATACCCGGTACATTTTCAGTTCCAGACCTCATATTCTTTTCTTGTTGGCCTCCTTGAATAAGAGGAGGAATAACAATATTCTTATTGATATATAATCCGCCAATACCTTTCGGTCCATGAATCTTATGGCCACTTATAGAAAGAAGATCAATAGAATACTGATGGGGATAAATAGGCAATTTCCCATAGCCTTGTACAGCATCCACATGGAAAAATATATTTTCATGTTTTCTTTTTATCTCCCCTATTTCTTTTAGTGGCTCTATGGTTCCTAATTCATTATTCACATGCATGATACTAATGAGAATGGTCTTGTCGTCGATGGCTTCTTTTAATGCCTCCACATCGATAAGTCCATAGGAATCTACGGATAGGTAATGAGTCTCAAAGCCTTGTTGTTCCAAATCCTTGAACACATTGAGCACAGCAGGATGTTCAATTTGGGTTGTAATGATTTTATGACCCTTTCGCCTTAATGCTTTGGCAGCTCCATATAGGGCAATATTATTCGATTCAGTTCCACCGGAGGTAAAATAGAATTCACTTTCGTTGATTTGAAGTGTATCAGCTATGATTCTTCTTGCATTCTTTACAGATTTTTCTGCATGGACTCCCATCTTGTGGAGGGAGGATGGATTTCCATAATTATTATTGAGGCAATCCATCATTGCTTCAATGACCTTTTCATGGGGTTTTGTCGTGGCACTATTGTCTAAATATACCTCCATAAATACTTGTTCCTCCTCTATGTTATTCCAGAAATATAGAAGAGCTGTCACTTTGCATATACAAAAGACAGCTCTTTATTGGATGAATTATTGACTATTTTGCATATTCGGTTGCCCGAGTTTCTCTTATGACATTAACCTTTATCTGTCCTGGGTATTCTAACTCATCTTCTATTTTTTTACTTATATTTCGAGCAAGAAATACGATTTCATCATCTGTAATCATTTCCGGCTTGACGATAATCCTTACTTCTCTTCCTGCCTGAATTGCAAATGATTTTTCAACCCCTTCTTCGGCGTCAGCTATTTCTTCAAGTCTCTTAAGTCTCTTAATGTATGTCTCTAGGGTTTCCCTTCTAGCACCCGGCCTTGCAGCTGATAACGCATCTGCCGCTGCTATAAGTACAGCTTCTAAATTTTTAGGTTCATAATCACCGTGGTGTGCGGCCATTGAATCAATAACAGCATTTGACTCTTTATATTTTTTAAGTAAATCAATTCCTATGTCTACGTGTGTTCCTTCTACTTCGTGATCAACTGCTTTTCCAATGTCATGAAGCAACCCTGCTCTTTTTGCAAGTTTAATATCAAGTCCCAATTCTGCAGCCATAATTCCTGCAAGATGTGCAACCTCAAGTGAATGTTTTAAAATATTTTGACCATAGCTTGTTCTATATTTTAATCTTCCAATCAGTTTTATGAGTTCCGGGTGCAAATTATGAATACCAACTTCAAATGTTGCAAGCTCACCCTGTTCCTTAATGGTTGCATTGACTTCTTTTTCAGCCTTTTCAACCATCTCTTCGATACGTGTCGGATGAATTCGTCCATCAACGATTAATTTTTCCAAAGCTATTCTTGCTATTTCTCTTCGGATTGGATCAAATCCTGACAAAATGACTGCCTCTGGGGTATCATCAATAATAAGATCAATGCCTGTTAATGTTTCGATAGCTCTTATATTACGTCCTTCCCTGCCAATTATTCTGCCTTTCATCTCATCGTTGGGTAAAACTACAACCGATACTGTACTTTCAGCAACATGATCTGCCGAACATCTTTGTATAGAGGTTGTAATGATCTCCCTAGCGCGTTTTTCTGATTCTTCCTTGACTCTTAACTCCGCATCTTTAATCAGTCTTGCAGCATCCCGTGATACATCTTTCTCTACAATACTTAGGAGTAATTCTTTTGCTTCCTCCGTACTATACCCGGAAATATGTTCTAATTTTTCAACTTGCTTTTGAATCAACTCATTTAATTCATCTTCTTGTTGTTGCAATAGATTTTCTTTCTTAGCAATATTTTCTTCTTTTCTTTCAATATTATCCAGTTTTTTATCTATGTTTTCTTCTTTTTGAATAAGACGTCTTTCTTGTCTTTGCATTTCATTTCTACGATCTTTGATTTCTTTTTCAATTTCATTTCTTAGACGATGACTTTCTTCTTTTCCTTCTAAAGCCATCTCTTTTTTTATTGTTTCAGCTTTATTCTCTGCATCGAGAATAATGTTCCTTGCCATTTGTTCTGCACTGCTAATTGCTCTTTCTCCAACGTTTTTTCTGATTATATATCCTACAGCAGTTCCAACTGCTATACATATAACTCCTACACTAATAATAATTATTAAATTATCTATACCGTTGCACCTCCCTCTAGTTTATTTTTCCTTACATAGACATAGCCGAGATACCTCGGCTAATATAAATACGTTATAATTTCAATAATATTTACACACCAATGAACCCTCGAGATTTAAAATCTATACCATAATCTTATAGTTTTTTTGTTCTACTGTCAAGAATAATTAGCGGCTGCCTATATGCCCTCTAATTGCTATATCCGCTACTGTGAACGGCCTTTTATGAAAGGATACTAAATACACCATGGCTTAAGGATAAAATAATTATTCCGGCTACTAAATTCCCAAAAAAGATTGCAGGGAAAGCCCATTTAAACCGCATGTCTAGTAAGGCTGCAGCGAGACTTCCGCTCCATACCCCTGTCCCTGGCAAAGGAATAGCAACAAATACAAATAATCCCCAGGCTCCATACTTTTGAATTTTTCCGCTTTGGTTAAGAGATCTGTCTGTAAGCTTATGAATAAACTTCTTAAATGTCTTCGTCTTCCTTAAGTAATTAAAGACATGCCTTATAGTAAATAAAATAAAAGGTACCGGTATTATACTACCAATAAAGCTTAATATGAAGGCATGCATAGGAGACATACCTAATCCTATCCCTACAGGGATAGCACCTTTTAACTCGATGATAGGTAATGCTGCTGTAATCATAACTGTTAACTCTATGCTTAAGAAATGAAGCAGTTCTTGAATGAATAGTTCCATGAAGCCTTCCCCTTTAATTATTAGGATAAAAACACTATCTTTTATATTATAATGCTTTTGACTTCATTTTTCTACAATATTCAATAAATGATTCATTCTAGGAGCGCCTAAGCTTTTGTCCGCCTAGGAGTGTCCAACTTTTTGTCCGCACCCCTTGGTGAGCAGAATTTCAGGTAATGTGTGGATTTATTGAAGTTAGAAAGCGATTATACATGATATTCATACAATATAAGCACCATGCTGTATAAATATACAAAATTTCAACACATTAGTTGAAATTTTGTTCATTTTTCTCCAAAAAGCTTAACTCGCTCAATAAGTTTAGTGACTGGCAATGCTTTCGTGCTATAATAAAACAACAAGTTATTCCTAATCCTAGTAACAGTCGAAATCAAAGAAAGGAGAGTTTAATGAAACGATTTATTTCTTCAATTCTTATCGTTATCATGATTTTTTCTCTAGTAACCTATACCGCATCTGCCGGCGTGCTCGCTCATGTGCCTATTCATGTCGCATCAGATGTAACAACTGCCGTGCCTATTCATGCAATATCCGAAGTAATATCCGATGTAACAATTACCATTCCATCCTTTGAAATCACGATTAATGATAAAGCCGTCGACAGCACGCGCATGCAGTATCCCCTGATTGTTTACAACGGAATCACTTATTTCCCATTGAC
>CAYSBC010000045.1:7988-13382 GCA_964429195.1 uncultured Eubacteriales bacterium
TATTTCCCATTGACTTGGCGTTTTGTGGTGGATGAATTGGGTTGGGATCAATCCTGGAACAGTGCTTCCGGTTTCAAACTATCTACATCTGGCAAGGTGACAGAATATTCTCCTGGTGACCATTATCATACCCCATCTGTTTACACCTTGGAAAACTACAGGGATTATGCCATCATCGAGAAGGTTATAGAAGAACGATTCATCAGCGCAAAGCCTGATGAATATGGAAATTATAGCGATAACTATGAAGGTAGGAGTTTCAGCTATTATAAACTGAACTATGCCACAAACACTTTAACCGAAATTCCATCACAGGAAACAACAGATGCGCCTTATCATTCAGGAGCTATACAAGGCGTCAAGGCCGATGAGTCCTTCAGCAGTAACAATCACGTTTTATATTTCAAAGGAAGTCAATTGCTGGATCTTTCAGAGGATGCCGGTGCAGGCAATACCATCGATAAATTCTATGCCACAAAGCATCTTGTCAATGGTATGACCGTTTACCTTACATCCGTGACCTTCACCCAAGATGGTACAAGCGTCCCTGCTCCTTATACGCCTCATAAGTATTATTCCTTTATCGACAAAGGTGACGGTATTTTGCATCCTATTGATAGCTGGCCAAAGGATCAGATTCTGTCAGCTGTTTACCCCTACAAAAATGATGGTATCTATCTGTCTTCCACAGGCCGCATCTTTGGGAACAGTCGCTATAATAACGGGAGAGGCTGGGTCTGCATCATCCACTCTAATCTCTCTGTAACAACACTCAATGAACAGTGGGAAAATTGGAACAGTGTTGAAGCTCTTGGCACGGATGATAAAGGGAACCTGTATCTACTGAATACTTGGTTTCCAAACTTTGACCTCATGAACGTGGGGAAAGATATTGTAAGCCCTATCAACGACGGCTTTTTCCGCCTCGATACAGACGGTAACCTTACAAAAATCCATCCATTTGTGCATACAGATCAAGTTTTTGTGACACCTTCCGGTCAAATCTATGGGCATGCAAATTGGATGAAGGCTCTACTGCATTTGCAAACCCATACAAGAATTACTTTTTAAAATAAGTTAAGTCAATATATTAAGCAATATATTGCAATCGAAATCTACTATATAAGGAGGCATTTTTATGCGCATGAAAGATAAGGTAGTATTAGTAACAGGAGCAGCACAAGGTATCGGTAAAGCAACAGCTGATCGTTTTGCCTCCGAAGGTGCAAAAGTTATCTATTGTGACCTTGAAAAGGAAATGATTGAAGAAAACGCCTTGGCTATTCAAAATAAAGGTGGGGAGGCCCTAGCCATAAAAGCCAATGTCTGTGATCGCTCTCAGGTTCAACAGGTCATGACAACCATTCTTGAAAAATTCGAGAGGTTAGACTGCTTAATCAACAACGCTGGTATCACAGCGGACAACACCTTGCAAAAAATGAGCGAAGAAGAATGGGATCGAGTTATCGATGTTAATTTGAAAGGAGTTTTTAACTGCGGTCAAGCAGCCGCTGATGTCATGATAAAACAAGGTAGCGGTTGCATTCTCAATACTTCTTCTATCTCGGGAATCTACGGAAACTATGGGCAAACCAATTATTGTGCTAGCAAATGGGGCGTTATTGGCATGACAAAAACCTGGGCTAAAGAATTGGGCAAGAAAGGAATTCGTGTGAATGCAGTAGCCCCAGGATTCATTTTAACACCTATGACTGAAAAAATGCCTGCTAAAGTGCTGGATATGATGAAGGACAAGGCTCCTCTAAAAAGGCTGGGTACACCAGAAGATATTGCCAATGCTTTTCTGTTTTTAGCATCCGATGAGGCAGGTTATATAACAGGAGCCGTACTAAGTGTTGATGGCGGAGTTGTGTTATAGCCACAAATACTTTTTTAGAACTTAGCGGTAGAAATCGAAATGACTCTAAAAGCATGGAGCTCTTAGAGTCATTTCTATGTATGTTTTATTTATCTGCGTTAATTACCAATACCGGACATGGAGCATCGGATATTACCCTATGAGTAACCGATCCCATAAAGAATCGTTTGACTTTCGAGAAACCTCTTTGGCTCATCACAATTAAATCCACATCATCTTCCGCACACTTTAAGATTTCTTCGTATGCAATTCCTTCAATAACCTTATTCTCGAATTTAACACCATCCAAGTCGAGTATCTCCGTAAGGGACTCCAACATTTTTGTCTGATTTTCAAATAGTATTTTTGCAACCTGAGGATTAACACTTTCACCAAGATAGTCCATCTGATTGTATCTTTCTGTAAATTCTATAACGCTTAAAAATAATATTTCACTGCCTTTTTCTTTTGCAATTTCAGCTGCCTTTGTAGCTGCTTTCTGGGAAGCTGCCGACCCGTCAACCGGAACAAGTATCTTATTCATAATTTCCCTCCTAAATATAAATTATTATAGTGTGAATTATAAACTGCCTTCCTTTATATTATATACCATACATGAAAAAAATTAAACATTCTTTTCTATATTAGTATTATGCTAAAATAAATGTTCATGATTTGATGACCTTTTCTATGACATCAACTGTAATAAGGCACCGCTTGGAAGGGGTTGGAATATGATAAACCATTAAAGAATAAGGAGGTTCATCATGACTCAAATCATCTATACAGTACAACCCGGAGACACACTCTACAGCATTGCTCGCCTCTATGGCAGTACTGTACAACTCATCATCAACGCCAATAATATTAGAAATCCAAACCTTATCTATCCTGGTTCTGTTCTATTAATACCTGTTGAAGAAGAATACATGGAGACCCCGCCCGGTAGTCTGATCTATACGGTACAGCCCGGTGACACTCTCTATATTATTTCTCTTTTGTTTAAAGTCAGCCTTCAAAGTATCTTAGCATTAAATAATATATCCAACCCTTCAGTTATTTACCCGGGAATGAAAATAGTGTTGCCTCCGGAAGCCGTCAATCCATTTGAACCGATAGTTCCGGGTATGATTAGATATACTGTTCTGCCCGGTGACACAATCTATAAAATTGCGGCAAGATTCGGAACAACAACGGAGTCCGTTTTAAATGCTAATCCGGGATTAAATCCTCGCATGCTCTTTCCAGGAAGCGTCATAACAATCACCATTCCGGAAAATGCTGTTGCCATTTATAGAGGAAATCCAAATAGAAGAATGGTTTCTTTAACCTTTGACGCCACCTACGGTGATAACCAAACACATGAATTGCTTGAAATATTAAGAAACAATAATATCAAGGCAACATTTTTTCTATCGGGAATTTGGTTAATCAACTACCCTAGTTTAGCAAGAGCTATAGCCAATGAAGGTCATGAAATAGGAAATCACAGCTATACCCACCCTCATATGCCACAGATTACAATACCGGAAGTTATCAGCCAAACGGTTCGAACAGAAGCGCTTATCAGGAATATCACCGGCCAAGATCCTTATTTATTTAGGCCACCTTTTGGCGAATACAATCAAGCCATCTTAAATACCTTGGCCTCTCTTGGCTATGTCACTATCTTGTGGACCGTAGATTCCTTGGATTGGAAAAATCCGGGACCGGATGCAGTGGTCTCAAGAGTTGTTAATAATGCTAAGCCCGGAGCTATCATTCTGCTCCATCAATCAGCACCGGATACTCTCCAAGGGCTGCAAAGAATGATTACAGGATTAAGAGAACAAGGTTATGATTTTGGAACAGTCACACAGGTTATTAGTCCATTATAACCATTTTATGTTATAATAGAAGCGAAAGGATGATAAACATGTCTACTTGTCCACCACCTCATAGTGCTCTTTGATTATCCATCTTATTTTAGGACAATCCTATACATACCTTAAAACAAGACATTATATGTTATATGTAATGTCATAAAAGACTATCCCGCTATAATATAATTGATTGCATAAGGAGGATGATTATATATGAATGAAAAAAGTTTTTTTGAAAATTTACAAACAGTAGGTGTCAAAAAATTATTGGAATATGTTCATTCAGATTTTGCGACTGCACTACCAAAACTTATTGGCTGGGCTAGAAAACTTGATAGGGATAATCAAATTACTGATTCTTTGGATGTTATTGAATCTGTCTTAACGGATAAAGATAATAACTGGTATCAACTTGTTACATCAGCTTACGATAACATCGACAAAGAAGTTTTGAAAACTCTGTTAGAAAACTTCATAGGTAATACCTTAATCATTTGGAATCAACGCAAGACCAAAGCAATGGAAAAATATCAATGTAATATACCTTGGACTCTTTTAATAGACCCTACTTCAGCTTGTAACCTTAAATGTACCGGCTGCTGGGCAGCGGACTATGGCAATAAGATGAATATGTCCTATGAAACCTTAGATGATATCATCATGCAGGCTAAAAAACTGGGAATTTATATGTTCCTCTTTTCCGGTGGTGAACCCTTAGTCCGCAAAGACGATATTCTTAAGCTTTGCGAAAAACATAATGACTGTGTCTTCGCTATCTACACAAACGGTACCTTAGTGGATGAAAAATTTGCCGACGAAATGTTAAGGGTTAAAAATATTCTACTTACAATAAGCATCGATGGATTTGAAGAAGCCAATGACTTTAGACGAGGAAATGGCACCTTTCATAAAATTATGAATGCTATGAAAATTCTAAGAGAAAAGAAACTACCGTTTTTTGCTTCAACGACTTACACAAGCAAAAATATTGATGTCATCAGCAGCGAAGCATATTTTGACTTTTTGATTGATCAAGGTGTGCTGTTGGTTTGGTTATTTACATACATGCCTGTCGGACAAAATGCATCCACTGAATTGCTTGTATCTGCAGAGCAAAGAAAATACATGCATGATCAAGTCAGAGAATATAGAGAAACAAAACCAATCTTTACTATCGACTTTTGGAATGACGGAGAATATGTAGATGGATGTATGGCCGCCGGTAAGAACTACTTGCATATCAATGCCAATGGCGATATTGAACCATGTGCCTTTATCCATTATTCTGACACGAACATTTATGATAACACTCTCATAGAAGCACTTCAAAGCCCATTATTTAAGGAGTATGGAAGAAATCAACCTTTTAATGATAACGCCTTAAGACCATGTCCATTACTGGATAACCCTGATAGATTAGTTTCTATTATTGAAAATACAGATGCAGTTTCAACAGATTTGGCGGCTCCTGAAGATGTCCATCATTTAACCGGAAAAACCGTAGATGTTGCTAAGAAATGGGAACCTGTATCCAATGCCATGTGGAAAGAAAAATTAGCCCATAAAGAATCAAAGAATACAGTACTAGCAAAATAAAGTTTTTCGCCCTGAAAACACTTAAATAAATAATCCCTGTCCCATAAAACAGGGATTATTTTGTAATGTCCATATCAA
>CAYSBC010000045.1:13482-14735 GCA_964429195.1 uncultured Eubacteriales bacterium
GTATAAGATCCCCTGCCCCACAGATTGATGGCATGCCGTCAATCCACCCTATTCTATTCTTTTAAAAGAATCTCTAATATGTCTTCCCCTTTTGTGAAATATCTGATATACTCGTTAAATAAATAACATTCTGAATGTTTAATATTTCTTTATCAAATGGAGGGGAAAATGAAGGTTGACGACCAAATCAAATATGAGACAATAAAAGAATTTTTAAATGATGTTGAAGGCAGTGGCGAACTTATTGAAATGTTGCATAAAACTCAAGATTTGTTTGGATATATTCCTAAAAGAGTCATTACTAAAATTGCTATGAAATTTGATATGCCAATATCTACAATCTATGGTGTTATCACCTTTTATTCAAGATTTAGTTTAATTCCAAAGGGAAAATATTCTGTAAGTGTCTGTATGGGTACTGCCTGCTACGTAAAAGGTGCAAATGATATCTTAGAAGCTTTTTCAAAAGAATTAGGCATAGGCGTAGGAGAAACCACAGAAGATCAGATCTTCTCCATTATTGAAACAAGATGTGTAGGGCAATGTGCCTTGGCACCTGTAGTCAATATTAATGACGATGTATATCCATTTTTTAGACTTGAAGATGTTAAATCTTTAATAAGTGAATTGAGAGCAGGTGGTAAGGATGAATAATAATCATATGCTAGAAAAAATAAAAGAGAGTGCCTATCCCAAACTATTAGAAAGGTTATCTCATGACGGTAAATACCTCATCAAAGATAATAACATTACATTAAGTGGTCCTTTCTATGAAAAGCAACACAGAATCGCACTTAAAAACTATGACATCATCAATCCTGAAAGTATAGAAGAATACGTTGCATTAGGCGGCTATTTTTCATTACAAAAGGTTCTGCTTGAATTAGATACTACGGAAGTGATTGATACGATTGTCAATTCTAATCTTCGTGGAAGAGGTGGTGCAGGATTCCCTACCGGTAGGAAATGGAAAAGCGCTGCAGGTGTAGAATCCGATGTGAAGTATGTCATCTGTAATGCTGATGAAGGAGATCCAGGGGCCTATATGGATAGATCCATACTTGAAGGAGATCCTCATTGTATTATTGAAGGGATGGTCATAGCCGGTAAATGTATAGGCGCGAACCATGGATATGTCTATGTCAGGGCTGAATATCCAAAAGCGGTTATCATGCTTAAAAAAGCTATTGAACAAGCGAAAGAACATAATTTGCTTGGAGAAAACATACTTGGCAGTGGTTTTGACTTTGATT
>CAYSBC010000046.1:0-14386 GCA_964429195.1 uncultured Eubacteriales bacterium
AAGCTACATCAAGAAAAAAATTGCTTGAAAAAATTAATATTGAGGACATTACCCACTCTTCCAGGCGTTATCCATTTGTTGGTTTTACGCCTGAGAGAGAAGCAGGTAAAGATATCTTAACGGTTGATGGCATCAGCAAAACAATTGATGGAGTTAAAATCCTTAATAATATTTCATTCACAGTCAACAAAGGTGATAAAATCGCTATTTTGGGCAGAAATGAAATAGCAAGAACCACACTGTTTAAAATACTTATGGGTGAGATGGATCCTGATGAAGGGTCTTATAAATGGGGAGTTACCATTACTAAAGCCATGCTTCCTAAGGATAACTCCAAATACTTCGAGGGTGTTAAATTAAATCTTATCGATTGGTTAAGACAATATTCGGAGGATCAATCGGAAATTTTGATCAGGAGCTTCTTAGGTAAAATGCTATTCTCCGGGCAAGAACCTCTAAAAATGTCTCATGTTCTTTCTGGAGGAGAAAAAGTCCGATGTATGCTTTCAAGGCTCATGCTTTCCGGTGCTAATTTCTTGCTCTTAGATGAACCAACCAACCATTTAGATTTAGAATCTATCCAGGCGGTTAACGATGGATTGATTGCATTCAAAGGTACAATGCTTTTTACTTCCCAAGATCATAAATTTATTCAAACAATAGCCAACAGGGTTATTGAGATAACGCCATCAGGAGTTTATGATGGGTTAACCACTTTTGATGATTTCCTGGAAAATGAAGAGCTCCAAAATAGAATTGATCAGATGTATTTTAGCTAATCTTCAAATTAAAAATAAAGGGCTGTCGCTCCATGATTTTTCAAATCATTTTGCGACAGCCTTTTTAGTCCTATTTAACTCATTTAACTCCATATTTCTCTTGTAACGCGCTATCTTTTAAGCCATGGCACCTTCACCTAAAAATTGCTCCATATCTTCTTCAATTGTTGAAATCGTATTGATTCCAAAGTTTTCTACGAGAACCTTGGCAACATTTGCAGATAAGAATCCAGGTAATGTCGGCCCAAGCTTAATGTTCTTTACACCTAGGTATAATAAAGCTAGTAATACAATAACGGCCTTTTGTTCATACCATGCAATGTTATAAGCTATCGGTAAATCATTGACATCATCCAGCCCAAATACTTCTTTAAGCTTAAGAGCAATGACTGCTAAGGAATAAGAGTCGTTGCATTGGCCTGCGTCGAGAACTCTAGGTATACCGCCTATATCCCCTAATGGTAGCTTATTATAACGATATTTTGCACAACCTGCTGTCATGATTACTGTATCTTTCGGAAGCTTTTCAGCAAATTCTTCATAATAAGAACGAGACTTCATTCTGCCATCACAGCCAGCCATAACAAAGAATTTCTTGATTGCACCGGACTTCACTGCATCAACTACTGTATCTGCTAAAGCCAACACTTGATTGTGTGCAAAGCCTCCCACAATTTTCCCTGATTCTATTTCTGTTGGAGGAGCTAGTCTCTTAGCATGTTCAATAATCGGAGTAAAATCTTTAACACCCTCTTCATTAGCTTCGATAACTTGGCATCCCGGATAACCTGTCGCTCCGGTAGTGTAAATTCTATCAATATGTTCCTTCTTTGGCGGTACTAAGCAGTTTGTAGTAAATAATATCGGACCATTGAAAGACTCGAATTCTTCTTTTTGTTTCCACCATGCATTACCATAGTTTCCTACAAAATGATCATATTTTTTAAAGGCAGGATAATAATGTGAAGGTAACATCTCGCCATGAGAATAGACATCGACTCCTGTACCTTGGGTTTGTTTTAATAATTGTTCTAAATCCACCAAATCATGACCTGTTATAAGAATTGCAGGATTATTCCGAACACCAATATTCACTTCTGTGATTTCCGGATTTCCATATTCTCCTGTATTAGCACCATCTAATAGAGCCATAACATCCACACCAAATTTTCCTGTTTCAAGTGTTAGCGCTACTAACTCATCAACGGTTAAGCTATCATCTAATGTTGCAGCTAAGGCTTTTGTAATAAATCCATGAATTTCAGAATTTTGTTTTCCTATATTGTAGGCATGCTCTGCATAAGCAGCTATTCCTTTCAGTCCATAGGTGATTAATTCTCTAAGAGAACGTACATCCTCATTTTCAGTCGCTAAGATACCTACTTTTGCATCTTCTGACTTTGCCACTATAGCTGAATCGGAGTCTGCTGTCCATGTTGCTGCATCATGTAAATGATCCAATACAACGCCCTTAGCTTCCAATTCTGCTTTCATTTCTTTAATAAATGCTAAGCCTTTCTCGATTTCTGCAATGAACCTCTTATCATCGAAATTGGCATTGGTGATTGTCATGAATAAGCTATTCATGATAAAAACATCCGCTTTGGGAAATGCAAGGTCTATTTTCTTCCCTTCTTCCATGACAAGTGCCATACCCTTTAAGGTGTAAATCAAAAGATCTTGAAGTTTGGCCACCTCACTGGATTTTCCACACACACCGGCTACTGTACAACCGGTTCCCTTCGCTGTTTCTTGACATTGATAACAAAACATACTCATTCATTTGCCCCCTTATCTTTTTATAGTAATATAAGTATATCTTTCTTAATTTTTTGGTTATTAAATACCATTATACATGATATTTTTTTTAATTTCAGTATCTGTAGATACCAAAAATCCTTTTTTAATAATCTTTTCCTGCTGCCATAACATTTTGCGGATCAAAAGCGTGACATGGTGTAACGCCATAGACCATGGAGCAATGGGGACATTTGTCCTCAAAAGTGTTCATTTCAAATGTTTCATTACATTCTACGCATTGCACATAAAGTGGCATAGGCATATATTGTTCTGAAAAACCCATCATTCTTACTTTATCTACCACTTCTTTTCCGTTTTGAAAACTTCCTGAACAACCTTCGTGCATCCTTAACCCTCCTTTATTGCATTTCTAGAATTTCGCCTTTTCTTAAATTCGCCCTCAATGAATTGATAATCTGGTCCATCTTTTCTAATTCCTCAAGGATTTTTCTTTCTTCATCATTTGTTTCAATAATCTTATGGATACCTCCATTTTTTATAACAATTCTCTTATCAGCCATAAGGGCTAAGCTTGGATCATGGGTAGCCATAAGTACAATTTTATCTTCTTTTATAAGAAGATTAAGAGCCCTCTTGCGATCGATACCTGCATTTTCTATCTCATCAATCAGTACAATAGGCGATGTGCTGAGTATAGCTGTATCTGCTATCATCAACGCCCTTGATTGTCCGCCGCTTAGGCTGGTAATCGGTGTATCTAAGTCAAATTTTTCCCCGGCTAAATGATTGGCCGCTTCAATAATTTTCTTAATTACCTCATCTTCATTTTCAACCAGCCTGCTTTTTGCATGCAGTTCAATGAATTCTTTTACGGTCAAATCCATAACAAAGTTCATGTTTTGGGATAATTGAGCTACCAGCTTATTCGAAGAAGAAAATCTCCATTTTTTATCGGCCGCTTTTTCATTGATGAGAATAGTGCGAAGGGTAGGCGTATCCTTACTGGCAGTCCACTCAATATCAGCAAGCAGACGGCTTTTGCCTGAACCGGTAGGCCCAACAATGGATATAACTTCCCCTTTATAGATGGTCACCCTTTCAAAACCTTCGCTGTTTCCATCCTTATCTTGACCGGCAATTATAGTAAGAGAATGGACTTCATCTTCTTCTTTTATACCCAAAAACTCCAACATTTGATTTGTATAGACGATAAAATCGGATTTTAACTTTTCCACATCGATAGCAAATTCTTCCTTTTCCTCCTGGGTAAAATGATTAAAATAATCTGAGAACGTAAAATCCTCATAACCTTTCGTATCCAATTTATTGTTTTCAAAGAAAGAAACACTATAAGGATACTTCTTTTCAATATTTCTTAATGTCATATTTTCTATATCATGCTTTGTTATCATTCTAATCACCTAATTCCATCTTTCTGATATTGCCCATTTGATAATCCTCGCCTATTCTGGTTTCTCCTAAACAGTAGGAGCAAAGAGCTGAAGGCATGGAAAATCTTAATTCTTTTCCTTTGACCGATTCAATAGCATCCGCTTCATCGTAAATGAGTGTGCTTAACTCATAAGCACCTTGACCTGTTAACCCATTGATATTCATGATGACTGCCTTTGGATTAACGGAATGAACCCTGGATGCAAAGACCTCTCTTTCTGCTTGGGAAACAATATCTCCCTTTGTTATAGCCACAATATCCGCAAATTTTAACATGGGGCCAATTTTCTTTGGCGTATTGATACCGCTTAAGTTATCAATGACACATATGGCCTTAATTTCTTTAATATGAGGAGAGCAACGATTGCATAGACCGGCACTTTCCGTGATGAGGACATCTAAATCTTGCTTCAATCCCCATTGAACTATCTCTTCAATATTGCTTACAAAATAGTGATCAGGACATAAGCTACCTGATAATCCTTTCTTAACGGGAACGCCTACTTTACTGTATAAAATATCATCATCTGTATATAAACAATCCAGTTTAACCACACCAACAGATAATCCTCTTTGCTTAAGTGCTTGAATAGCTTTTATAATGACAGATGTTTTACCTGATGAGGGGGGTCCGGATAACGTAATTAAATTCATAGCTTACACCTCTCTTACAGCTTCATGAAACAGAGCTTCGCATTTTTTTATGAGATTTCCAATATCATTTTCTTTTATGAAGTCCCATCCCAGCCACATATAATTTTGTTCCTCAGGTATCATGTTGTCAACTTCTGGATGAACGCTTGGGAATCTTCCATTATGGGATAAAATCTCCCCTACCTCCTTGGATATGAAGAAATCCACGATAGGTTTTAATTTTTCTTTCTTAGCTTTCTTTGTGAGCATAAAAATCGGACTGATGATTGCACCATCCTTTGGCCAAACAGCTTGCATAGGGCCTCCTCTTAGTGTCATCTTTGTAAAGAAGTAAGGCATAATTGTTACAATTGGCTTTTCTGCTTTTTTGATATGGGATTTTACCATCTCAGAAGGATGCATGCTTCTGAGCAAGCTTCTTCCTAACCTTTTAACGCCTTCTTCACCGTAGTGCTTATAGATATTTAATAAAATAGCATTAAACAAGTCAAAATCCCCAATAGGCAGACTTACCTTGTTTTCAAACTCTTCACTCATTATATCTTCCCAACTTGACGGCATTGTCCTATCGCCCAGCTCATCTTTATTGACTAAAAATACTGCAGGAACAACAGCAATCATGGAGTATTCACCATCAGGATCCCGCAAATTGATCTTTTCATTTTCAAAATCCTTATTATAGGGCTTCATATCCGTCATATCTTCAAAAATATTTTTAGATTTAAATTGCCCTATCAGGTTTTTATCAAAGAACAAATCAAACCCGGCAGAGATAAAAATATCAGCAATGACATCATCAGACTTTGCATCGATAAGGGAATTTTTTATCCAATCCACTCCCATAGAAGCAGCCTTCAATTCATAACCTAATGATTTTTCAATTTCCGGTTCATCACCCAGCCAATTCTGGAAACCTTCTAGAAGAGGAACCCTTACAGGACAAGGCAGTACTCCTTCAATCCTTATTTCTGTTCCTGTTGATTTATTGACATGCAAAAGATTATCCGAATTGCTTTCTATTACTTCGATAAGCCCATCCATAAATGTATCTACGTTAATTTTTTTTACGGCTAGTGCCTCTTCTAAGGAAATAGACCTACCCAATGTTTTTCTCAATGCCTCATCCTTTATGTTAAATCCTATTGAAACGAATAGGTCAATAGCTTCTTTATACTTTTCTGTTATATCAAATAAAGAATCTGTTCTCTCAAAATATTTGTTTCTCATCTTATCTTTATCCTCCTTTCGAACTTCTTTTCTCTATTTTACATCCTAACCTCATGTTAGTCGGTATCCTATGTTACGCAATCCAGAATTTTTTAGTCAAATTAAAAGGTTATGCATGATAAATCGTATTCAATCTATCCATAACCTTTAGTTTGTCCCCATTTTAATCAGTCTATGATAGGATTATTTTCTTATACGCTCATTTTAAGGGAATTTATATCTAAGATGGTAAAAAGTGATTTGTTAAAATCGATAATACCCTCTTCTTTCATCTTGATAAGTTCTCTTGACAGAGAAGGTCTTGAAACATTTAAAAAATCAGCCAGTTCATTTCTTTTGAGGGGTATTGTAAATTTCATCTTTTGCTTCATATTATAATTTTCCAACAAATAAGTACTTACTTTTTTTCGGATACTTTTTAAAGCTAAATATTCTATCTTTCTATTGAGATGTAAAGTCTTTTGTGATACAATCCTCAACATATTTTGAATGAGTAATTTATGTCCACCGCACATATGAGGACATATTCCTAAAATGATATCCGGAGGCAAAAACAAGACAGTACAATCTGTTGTAGCAACAACAGTAACCATCCAACATTTTTCATCTGAAAAAGCCACAATTTCACCGAAGATATCTCCCTCATGCAGTTTAGAGATGATTACCCTATCCCCTGCAGGATTTTCTTTGGTTTCCATAGCCTCTCCCTGAAGGATAATACCAACTCCTGTAAAAGCATCCCCCTCTAATGTAATATAGTCTTTCTTTTTATAGAATCCTATTTGTGGTTTGAGGCAATGGAGCACTGTGCCCACTTCTTCTCCCATGTTTTGAAATAATTCCACTTTTTTAAGTATATCCAACCATTTTGTATACATCCTATCCTCCAAAGGCCAAGCCCTCATTATCAGCTTAATTCTCGTCAAACCAGCTTTTAACCAAATGGTTAAAAAGATTTTCTTGCTCAATATAAAGATTATGACTAGCCTTATTTAAAAGATGCACCGTGGCATTCTCATAAAAATCTAAGATGCTCCAAGTATCCTTATAGCCGCAAATAGCATCCTGTCTTCCTAGAATAAATAAGACAGGCCATCTAATCCATTCTTTGTTACCTTCAATCAAATCATAGGTGTAGCCATTAAAAAACAAATCTAAAAGGAACTTTCTATCACTCCTTTTTCTCTCCTTTGTAATCTCATCCTTGTACCGAGAAAATGTCTTTTCGTTGATGATTGTTAAATTCTCAAGTGCTTCTTTCTGTTCTTCTTCTGTAAGACCATGGAGAAAGTTATCATCTTTCTCTTTGACTTCATGAAGCGGCAGTGTCCTGTCTTTCATCTTGGGATGAACAACAGCGCATATTCTCACCTCACCCAGAATTTGATCCCCTATGTGACGCCCTAAGCCTGTTGCCAAATAACCGCCGTAGGAGTAACCTACAAGATAAAGTTTTTCTTTATCTACTACTTTCTCTATAAAAGCCATCAATATTTTAATCATAGACTCGGTAGTATTTTCTAAAGAATGCCTTGGGGTATCTCCCATACCTGGCATATCGATGTAAATTCTTTTATATTTCTTATTATTAAAAAAAATAGGTTCTATAACCGGCATCATGGATTTTGAATTAATGAACAATCCCGGTATGACTAAAACAGGGATGCCTTGTCCTAAAACCTCGTATTGAATCTCTATGTCATATATTTTTATCTTCATCATAACCTCAGCTTTTTTATAGTCTAATATTCTAAGTATAACATAAATTCAGAAGATTTCATATTTAAAGGTCGGGTTCCTGAAAGTGAGCAGAAAGAAATGACCTTTAACGGTCATTTTCTTCTATAATTTTTAGCATCCTTAAATAATGATTAGCTTCTCTTAGGAGGACCTTAAAAAAGTGATTTTTAAACACGCTATTTCCTCATAAGGAAATAGCGCGTTAATTATTATGATTTTGATTTTCTTATTAAATAAGTTTATATTTTCTCATTTTCAATTAAACTGACAACACCATGAATCACTTTGGATGCTTCTGCTCTTGTAGCCAAGCCTTGTGGATCGTAATTGCCTTCCGGCCTTCCATTGATTATTCCGGCTAAGGCTACCATTTTAACTGCATCGTAGGACCAAGAGCTTATATCGTTCTCATCTGTAAAAACAACAGATTCCTCGGAAACTATTTCATAATTGATGCCATCGGCTTTAACAAAATTATCAAGAATAAGGGCCATCTGCTCTCTTGTAATAGGTGCATTGGGTTGGAATGTCCCATCCGGATTACCATTGACTATACCGTTTTCATATGCCCAGTTCACATATTTCGCATACCAGTCCTCGGCATATACATCTGTAAAGTATTGCATATCGGATTCAATTTTTATATCATAAACGATATTCGCTATCATCGTTAGAAATTGGGCCTTGGTTAATTGAGTATCCGGTTCGAAAAGATTATCTCCCATACCATTCACTATCCCCTTTGATGCCAAATTTTCGATGTATTGTTTAGCCCAATGCTCACCCGTATCATAAAAGGGTTCCTTTTCAGGTCCGACTTGAACAGGTATGGTCTTTTTTTGTCCGTTATAAGATATATAAATGTTACCTGAGCGGCCTGTTTGATTGGTGGCTACAAAAAAACCGTTCTGATCAATCACGCCTATTCTTGGATCACATTCCCATGAAAAGAGATTGTCTTGTGTGATGACAGGAATATAGGATTTGTGGTAGGCCTTTATACTGATATCTGTTGCATTTTCCGGTTCTATGAGGACACGTTCCGTATCCGGATAAAATTCAATATCCTTTGTCACTCGAATAGTTTTTGTAGCTCTAACAGGTCCGGCCTGCACAAAAACATCGCCAACAGCCTCATTTTCACCGGCAATCACGATGCCGTCTGTCGTGATTGTGCCTACACGACTGTCGGCTGAATAATATAAATAGTAAGGTACTTCTACCGGATCGTAATCCCTATCCGTGCCTTTAATTTCAAGCTGCATTTCTGATGAAGGCATCATGTAACTACTCAAAGGATAAATATGCAATCGACTAAACAACTCTTTTGTTACATCCTTTTTTACAAAGAATACTGCATTCGACACTAAACGTTCCCTACCATCAGAGGGGCGATTGATAATTTTCGAATCCTCATACCCTGGCAATCTTGCCATGAAGGATGTTGATCCTCCACCATCCATATTAACAACAGTGGTGCAACCTCTTTCAATCAAATAATGTGCTATATCCACTAATTTCATCCCCACTGAATACCCCGGATTTCTACCGTCAACAGCAAAGAGCATAAGACTGCCATCTTCTTTTATCCCAATACACGTTCTCGGATTTAAAGAGCTATCATTGATTTTTACCATACCATTTTCTGCAATAATTTGATGGGCACCGATAGCTTCCTTAGCCTGATTCCAGATATTTTGTTGATCTTCAACAGAAAAAGTTACATAATCGCCAGAAACTAATGCACTTAATAGGGTAGCATTGAAAGTGGTGCTGTCAGCAGATAATACAATTTCCTTGTCACCAATAGGTGTATTGCTGGCATTAAAATAGATGGCTTTCACTGTGGCCCTTAGAGGTTGATTGATCATAGGTTCTGGGCTTGCTTCCGCCTCTAGAACTACTTCAACATTGTTTCCAATGGTTTTAGTAGTAGGACCATACTGCCTATTATAAAAATGTAATCCATTGGCGGCTCCTTTGGGTTTATTAATCTCACCAAATGAATAGGGCTCACCATAATTGATGCCCATGCTTTCGTTTCCGCCTTCGTTTTCCTCTCCGTTTATAATGTTGGTTGTAACATTATTTTCAAAAGCTTCGCTATCATTTGCACTATCAATCACTGCATCATCTTCTAGATGATGCTCACCCTTCTCTATAATAAAGGAATGCGTTAGAACAACAGGCGCAACAAAAACAGATCCATCTTCTCTGAACCCTATGGCATTGCTATAGGGTGCTCCTGTATTCTTTATCTTACCATCATGAATACTCATTCCTAAAGGCGTTCCCGAAGAAGTGTCAAAAAAATCACCATTGATACCGGTAACCACTGTATAACCTTCTTGCTTTAACTGTGCAGCTATTTGTGTCATTGAACTTCTTCCTGTGACATCACCCACATAAACGTAAGGCTCGACACTCCCACCTTGTGTATCAATATGGGTTATAAAAGCATGCTGCACTCCTCCATTCGTATTTATTGCAATTTTTTCATCCCATAATATATCATCCGTTATCGGAATAGTTGCTTGATATAATACATCTCCTATAGCACTGCCAAAAGCAAATCCTGTTGTTAACGTGGTCAGCAATGCCGTTGCTACCAAAATTCTAATTTTTTTGTTAAACTCCCTCATAGCTCATCCTTTCCCTTTCCCATTTTTATATTATATTATCCTATGTATTCTAGGTAAAAGCAATGCAATCAGCTAAACTGTAATAATAAATTAACATTTGATAGGGCTCAAAATTTTTCGTATAGATAAAAATTATTTGAGAATAATGTAACTTAGGAGGTGATATAAGTGGATTTCGAAAATAAAAACAACCAACAAAACAATAAGCGAAACAATCAAAGAAATAATGCTCAAAACAACAACAATAATGATTTCAGAAACGCTCAAGAAAACAATGATAATTGCAGAAATAACAACAACAATGATTTCAGAAATGCTCAGGAAAATTTCAGAAACACTCAAAACAGAAATAAAAATGAAAGATAACAACTAGAACCGACATATCAACAGAAGTGGTAATACCCAACACTACATCTGTTGATTTTTTTAAAAATAGAATTCGAGGTATAAGCTATGCTTTTAATCAAAAACGGTAAAATTCTAACGATGACAGGAAAGAATTATGATTCAGGATCCATTCTTATAAAAGATAAAAAAATAGTCAAAGTGGATGATGAAATCTATGAAAAGGATTATCCTATCTCCCAAGTTATCGATGCTACAGGTTGTTGGGTATTACCCGGTCTTATTGATGCTCATTGTCATATAGGCATCACAGAAGAAAAAAAAGGATTTGAAGGAGACGACTGCAATGAAATGAAGGATCCAATTACACCCTATATCCGAGGATTAGATGCCGTCAATCCTATGGATTCTGCATTTCATAATGCTATTTCCTCCGGCATTACCTCTGTTATGGTTGGACCCGGAAGTTCAAATGTTATCGGTGGCCAATTTGCATTCATAAAAACTCATGGAAGATCTATTGATAAAATGGCTATTCTTGAACCTGCCGCCATGAAAATTGCTTTTGGAGAGAATCCAAAGTCCAATTATAATGATTTAAATGAAGCGCCAACAACACGCATGACAATTGCAGCACTTTTAAGAGAAGAACTCTTTTTAGCCCGGGGCTACCAACAAGAAAAATTACAAAGTGAAAAACAGCATACACCCTTCAAAATCGACTTCAGAAAAGAGTGTTGGTTACCGGTTCTTGAAAGGAAAATTCCTTTAAAAGCACATGCTCACAGAGCCGATGATATTCTTACAGCTATCCGCATAGCAAAAGAGTTCAATCTTCTATTGACATTAGATCACTGTACAGAGGGTCACCTTGTGATTGAGGAAATAAAAGAATCCGGTTTTCCTGCAAACATAGGCCCTACCCTTGCTTCCAGAAATAAAATTGAAGTACAATATATGGATTTTAAAACTGCCGGCATACTTCATAAAGCCGGTATTAAGGTTGCTATCATATCCGACCATCCGGTTACGAGAATCCAATATCTTCCCATCTGTGCCGGCTTTGCTGCAAAAGAAGGATTAGGTATTCCGGAAGGACTTAAAGCCATTACCATCAATGCAGCTGAAATCTGCAATGTCTCTCATCGGGTTGGAAGTATCCAAGTGGGAAAAGATGCTGATATAGCTATTTTTAATGGCAATCCTATGGAAACCTTTACAACAACACTTTACACCATTATTGACGGTGAAATTGTTTATGATTCTTCCAAGAGGCATAATCCTGGCTGACATACAGAAAAAAGCCGTTTGCATTAGCAACGGCCTATTGGTTTAATCATTCGAATATCTATGTATTTATATTTTAAAGCATGTTTATTGATTTACTGCTAATGAATTGTTATTTCTGCTGTGAAGGACATACCTGCCGAGTCGGCTAACTTACATAATAATTCAATAGGAATAGATCTGGGAAGTTTTTCTAATCTAGAAACATAATCTGGGCTAACACCTAATCTTGAAGCAATTTCTTCTTGGGTTTCCTTTAATACATTAACGCGGAAAGCCTTTAAATCAAATATTACCATCATAATACCTCCTCTTATTCAATTGTTCTTTTCCTCACTTTAATTATATAATAAAGGTTCCATTAATTCAATAAAGTTGCCTCTTGCATTCTGTATACATGATAGCTTAGAGGTTCGGTTATGATGCTATTGACATGGTTATTAATAAAATAAGGAGCGCTGCCAATCCTAAACCTGCTAAGAAAAAACTAAGTCTTAACTCCCTCCAATGAACTCTTATATAATTCAATCGACCCTGGCTAGCTACAAACTCGTTGATAAAGGAACGCTTTCTCCAAACAATAAGTGATAGGAAAACAAGAATTCCTGTAAATATTATGAGGGATTTAATATCATTGGTCATACCATCACCTGCTAAAGCCATGACGATATAAGAAGGTGAGCGAGCTACCAAAGAAATAAAAACGAGTGTACGGGTTTTTATGGGACTAAGTCCTGCTACAAATGCAAGGATGTCATCCGGGAAAATAGGTAATAAAAATATTAAAAATAATGCCATGATGCTTCTATCGCTTTTAACAAAGTTGTCAAATTTTTTTATGGTTTTATCACTTATAAATTTCTCTACAAAAGGCCGCCCTAGTTTCTTTGTTAAAACAAAAATAGTCGTTAGTCCAATGGCCGCTCCAATCATGGTGTACAGTAAACCCAGTAGAGGACCAAATAAATAGCCCCCAATGAAAGCAATCAAATGCCCAGGAATTGGTGCAATAATTATTTGTGCAACTTGTAGCATGATAAAGACCAAGGGTCCCCATTTACCGGCTTTCATAATCCATTCTTTGACTTGATCAGGGTTATTAAATTGGGACAAAAATGGCCATGTAAAATATACAAAAAAACCTATGATAACTAATAGACAAAAAATTATCGCAATAAGCAATCCCTTTGATTTCTTTTCATAGGGGTTTTTATCCATCTGCCTGCCTCCCAATCCATCCATAATGCTATAAATATATTATGGCCTATTTTTCTCAATATCTCGTATATATTCTATAATAATATTGATGGAAGGTCAAAGAAAGCAGTTTTTTATGATATAGCCTCAAGAACCATTCTGTTTCTATTATAAACTTCAGCTAATCTCTTGAAATCAGGACGGCTTACTTCCTCCATAAAATAAGCTGATCGAGTGGCGTCCCTCTTTCTATTTGCATTGAGAGCATTAATTATATTATCGGCGGTAGTAATCCCTATACCATGACCATAAAAAAGGTCCTTTGGCAATACAATAACATTCTCTCCTTGCAGCTCCGGTGTTTTAGGACTCACATCTGGATTTGCAAAATAGCCTCTATCACCAATAAGAATATCACTTACTTGCCTTGGAATGCCTACTTCCTTTAAGAGAGGATCTCTTAAGTACCAATCCATTAAATAGATTTCGGGAAACAATGTATTAAACAGACTTTCTCCAAAAACCTCAAGCAATGCTTTGTAATATACGATAACCATCGCTGTTGCACATTCTGTAGCATACTGTCTTCCACTCACAAAGATATCCCTTATGGCATCACTTGGCTGAACCCCTTCCTTCAGCTTAAATCCTCCATTTTCAGTCCTGTCCCAGTACTTGTCGTTGGCCCTCGATTTATGAAAGACTGCAAAAGCAAATTTACTCTTATTCAGATCTCTTGACGCCTGAACAATTTCCCTTCGTAATAGAAGTTCAAATCTCAGCTGGTCTAATGATTCATAGCGATACTTACCCTTACCCTCATACATTTGCCATAATACCAGTCTTTCTATGCTTCCTTCGGGGTATTCACTCATCATTTCATCGATGTCCAGCGGTTTATTATATAAGAGTATCATCCCAATCCCCCCTTCTGTTAGCCATAGCATGCTGGACTTGTTCTTCAATAGGATGATGCAGCCATTCTGCCCATGCATGTATATTTTTGTTATGCAATTTATAGGAATACTCTGATAAAATTTCCTTTTCTTCCTTATTGAGTACATTAAAAGATTCTAAGCAAGTTTTTTCAAAGTCATTATCAGGTAAAAGGAGCTCTTTTTCATAGCCTTTACTTCCCTTTGACATGTATTTTCTTTCTAAATCTAAGGTTGAAAAGATTGGTTTGCTTGAATATTGGAAACTTTCCTCCGTAAAGAACAAGAATGGATCGTTTTCTTCAAGCCATTGTATATAGGATTCATAAGCATGATTGGCCTCGTTTTTTAAAACATTCGTATCAGG
>CAYSBC010000047.1:0-13990 GCA_964429195.1 uncultured Eubacteriales bacterium
AGTCCCTTTTTGTTTATTATTCTGCATCGCCAACTATTTCATCTCACACCTCCTCTCTTCTATTAATTAGCTAGCAGAATATATAAAAAATCAGCACTTTATATGCTGATCTATTCACTATATAATTTTTAAGACAAGAATAGTGTAAGTCTTATATATGCATTATATGAATAACGTGTCCCTATTATCAATATTTTGCAAGAAACAAGATAGACGTTGACGAATAGGCAATTTAGAGCCTGATAAAAAAGCAACTGTTAGATACTAAATGCTTTACCATATACTTTTATCAATTTATTTGATCCTATTATCTGTCTGATATTTACCTTTGTACATTTCTCATCTTCAGGATTCCATTTGATTCCGTTTCTATAACTTGAAATCAACTTTCTTTCACCCAAGAAAGTAAAATTCTGTTGGCGCAATTGAGATAGCACAATATCATTGTTGATATACTTCTTCTTAGTAATATAATCTAGTACATCTTGATCCACTGAATTCTGGTAATGGAAGGCTGATATTAAGCCATCAATCATAGGCTTGAATAAAGATGTAATATTATGATGCTTCTCAGAAACCTCAATAACTAAGGAAAGGCCAAATTCCTTTGGATTCATCAACTTAGAAATCTTAATATCACCTTGATTTAAGGCATGCCAATAATCTAGCGGTTTCATGTCGCTTGCTATTTTATCCATCTCAAAGCTGTATTCCAGTATAATATCCTTTATCTCTTGGGTAGTTGTTTCCGATATCAACTCATATGAATAAGTGTATTTATTGCTCCGGATATTTGAATCATAAATTAATGAGAATGAAACCTCATCCAACCTGAGATGCGAAAAAGCACCTGAACCAACGTTATAGAACAAGACATTTTCTACATCAAAAAAATCCTTCTCACTTGTGATCAAACGGGCATTCAGGTGGTTGTATTCCCTTGGATTTAACAATTTTACATTTCTTCTGATTTCCTTTTTTAAATCAAGCGCTTCTCCTTTTGGCTCAAAGGGAAGTCTTATATCAGAATGCAGCTCGTAGACTTGCTTAGAAAAGCTTTTTTCCATGAATTACACCTCAAATAATATTTTATCTCAATCTACATTCTACATGATCACACAATACGAAAAAACATCCCTGACCACACAGCTACAAATAATTTACTTTACATTTATGGATAATACGCAGTTGGAAGAATCGCATGACCGAATAATCAAACTACTTATTTTGAATTGACTGGGCAGCAATCACATTCAATATCCACATTCTCTACTACTGCTTTTATTTTTAGATCAGATTTTATGGCTATACATACCCTATGTCTGCCTTCTCTGACAACATAGTGATTTGATTTACTAAAATACGTGATACGAATTTGGTCGAGAGAAGATTCTGCATTAAATCCATTTTCTCTAATTTTGTAAAGTAATGCAGGACAATATCGTTCATCGTTTCTAAATAAATGATCCGAACTCGATGGGGTAAACTTTGTTTCATGAACAATAGGGCATACACCCTTATATTTTTGATAACATTCTGAGCTTTCAAAATGAATATGTATAGTCTTATTTTTTACATCGAAAGGTAAATCCTTTATAAACACAATTCCTCTCCAATAGTATACGGATGCGCTTCATATTACAGCCATAATCTTCTTACGATCTACCACTTAATGCCACACCCATTCATACAAGTTATATGAATAATAAGAAATGGTTTAAGATCGAATTCTATTCTCCAATTCGCTATCTCTAAAGTTATTTGGATTAAAATATGGCACATAAGTAGTTACTGCCAACTTGATTAAATCTTTTAGTAAATTACTCATAAAAGGATTAAAAGTGATTGTCATCTTTTCTAATTCGTTTTTTGTTAATCTACAGAAAATATAACTAATAAAAGGATTTCTGGGTGCTAGTGATTTTTGTTCTAGTAATAATGATGATACCCCTTTTACCACATCAATATATACTCTTGCTCGAGTTTCGGCTTCATAATCCCAAGCTTTTCTTTTTATTATCCCAAGGTTAATTGGATATGGCACTTGTGCTCCTGTATCAAGCGGATCAAAATAATTAACATGATCATATGGGTCTTTAACATATTCAACATCAAAAATATCAGCATCACGTATTTCCCAATTCTCACATGGAAATTTTACTTTCTTTCCTTCGGCTATATAATAATATTTATCTTTACTATTTAAGAAATCTATATTGGGGAATCCTAAGCGAAGCCCATAATTATCTTTGGAATATATTTTCCATAAAGGTATTGATTCATCGTGATGGTGACTGAAGCATGCTAAGAATACTTTATTTTTCTTAATATCCATGAATCTGCTTTCTTCTTCAATATCATTCACATTGGAAATTAATGATAAGCGAAAAGAGCAGGACGAAAGAATATATAGCAACGACTCAAGGTTCGTATAATGATAAAACATTTGATGTTTTTGTGCTTTTTCCCTACATTTTATATACAAGTCTTCTATAGCCATTCTCTTCCTCTACTTCATAATTTACATTGGTTTTTGACTTCCTTACCGTCTCATTATTGCTATAATGGCTGCCCCCAGTTAAACGGATAACTTTTATCAGTTGTTATTCCACAAAACTATTCTACGATTTTATATACTAAGGGATAGTTTAATAATTGTTACTTTATATTAAAGCCGTATTTCCTGTATTTGTTCTCATATGTGGTTTCGCCTCCCTCAAGGTAGTTAACGACATCACCCTTAATGTCCTTAGAATCTATAGCGCCCGTGTTTGTAATCATTCCATGGCCGTCGTCACATTCAACAATTAAGTATTTATCAGTGTCTGACGCAACAGCAAGGGATGAATTATGGGTTGTAAAAATAAACTGCCGATACGCTTTGTTGTTTCTTACTCGTAGACAAATATCATCCCAAATACTGCGAATATCCAGCGAATCTTCCGGCTGATCTATTATTACAGGGTAGCGCCCATCACTAAGCGCTATGATTAGCATAGCATTACACTTTTGTCCGACTGATACATTTTGAATACTTTGGAACTTATCACCGATACGAACACTAATATCAGGACTATCCTGCGCTCTTGCATCATATTGTAATTTCAATAATGTTTCCATCGTGTTTTCACTAATTAGAAAATCGAAAAGTTTTTTTACGGTGTCGTTACCAATAGAGCAAGTTTGAGCAACCTCTTGAACATATTTTTGCTTTTTCTCTTCTTGACTAACAAAGTACCTTAAAATATTAAAAACAAATTCTTTTGCGGAATAATTCGAACAAATAGAATTAATATCGCTTTCCCTTAAATACGATCCTTTTTTCATATTTAATAATGTTTCTTTAAATATATCATTGTTGCTTGATTCTCGAAGTTCAATTTTCAATTTATCACCCGATGCAATTTCGAATGTCTTGCATTTCTTCTTTCGCTCTTCAAGATATTCCACATATACTTGTTCAAGCTCCTCAAGCTTCGCTAGTCGTTCATCGTTCACCGATGTGGTTAAATCAGCAATTTCTTTTTCTTCATCAAGTTTTTTTCTCATATCGTCTATTAGTTTTGCTAATTCTGCACGTTCGGTCTCAAGCTGTTGTTGCCCCCCATGTTTTCCTATAAAAGAAGAATACTCGATTTTCTCTTTCCCAAATTTCCTTGTCCATTGCTCGAACTCAGGCACTGTTTTTTTAGTTTCTTTTTCTATCTCGTCAACTATTTCTGCTAGACCCTGCCCAGCTTTTTCCTTGATATCAGTAATTGCTGCGTTAATACGCTTAAACTCCGGCACATTTTTTATTGAAGAATTGATAGTAATATTGTACGATGACGTGACTTTTTTATAAAACGCATTAAAGTCTTCGCTAATCCTATTTTGAATGTTCTGCAAAGACATAATAGCCTGGTTGGTTGTTTCCATTCTTCTGAATTTTTTATATTCAGGGCTTGCAACTTGTTTTTCGATTTTTTTTAATTGCGCTTGATAAGCAGTTAAACTACTTTTTGCATCAAACACTCCATTTCTTGCCGATAAACACTGAGTAAACTGTCTATCTAAACCTTCAAGTTCTTTTTTGATTTTACTAATTCGAATAGTAAAGCGCCTGAAATCGAAAAATGAATCTATAAATTTAAGCTGTTTATTGGGATCTTCCGCAATTCTAATAATTTCATTTTGGCTTAAGAATAGTACCGGAAATGTTTTAACCGTAAGTTCTTCATCTTCACTGTTATAACTGCTATTATCAAAATCAAATGTTCTTGAAATGCTTGAGCTGCCCGATTCATCTATTAGTTCTATATTTACCTTTCCAAATTGTTTTAATTTTAATTCAAGTTTACTTTTGTGATCTGTTAAGACTGATTGATCAATCGGGTTATTATCCAGGCCAAAACGTATCAATTCTATTAATAAAGACTTCCCCGAGCCTTTTGAACCTATAATAGTATTTAAACCTGAGTGAAACTCCGCAGTTTCACCATCAAAAAAGCCACTATCAATAGATACTGTTTTTATATATGGAACACTATATTCATCATATTCTGTTGACTGTAATATACGGACTTCTCTATCAATAAAACTTTGTCGAAAGCTCTCCAAACAAATATCTTTGGGATCGACTTTAAAATATGAATAATTTTCACCGATACTGGCAAGCGAATGCGAGTCTGACACAGAGTATACTGCCAGTTCCCGGCTGTTGTAATTTGGGTCGGTTCCATCTAGAACATCATATGCTCTCTTATGGATTTTTTTCTTTTCCTCGTTTTCGTAGTCAGCTACAGAGCTTTCAACTGCAAGTAAATAAGGTGATTCGAATACTTTTGTTCTATTGATGCCAGCAAGTTCATTTAAAACTCCCTTTGATGAGGTGCAATGAGCTAATACTGGGAGACCACCCATTTCACCAATAATGTCCACTATCTCTTGTATTGATACTTTTGAAAAAGCATCTTTTGCTCCATATTGCTCAGGCTTTATTTTAGCCTCGGTAAGTAGAGCATTTATCGTTTTTTCATCCTTGTCTATATCAAATAACGCTATAACATGGATGCCGTTTTTCCCTCCCGAGCAGCTAATTTCAACGCCAGGCAAAATAATGAGGCCTTTTCCTTTTGCAGCCTCCTTAGCTTTATCAATAAAAGCACCTGAATTATGATCTGTAATCGCAATAACCTTAATCCCTTTTGCAATAACAGATTTTACAAAATCTTCAGGAGTTATTAACTTATCCTGATAATCATGTGATGCGGGTGTATGCATATGTAAGTCACATTTAACAAAACATAACCCCTGATTCTTCAAAGTCTCATACCTCCACAACTCTTTTTTTATTAATATATTTTAACCAGTTTAACAATTAGCTTATCTAACCAGTAACCTAATATAGATATTTTATAAACCTTCAATTAGAGACATAACTGCTATATCCCTATACTTATAATATCGACTTATATCATTATACATTAAATTACAGTAAAATGCCATCAATGATATAAATATCAAAATTTCCTTTACAATCGACTTCATTCCCTAAGTAAATATTCATTATAGTCCTTTTTATACTTAGGTATATGAGATGCCGTCTTATAACCTTCATCCAATAACTTATTGCCTATTAATCCACTGGCTGAATCTCCAACCTCGTCATTGTCAAGACACAGTTCAATGTTCTTTATCTCTTTATAATCTTTTAAATACTGCTCCAATGCCTTTGGCATCGTAACTTTTAATTTGTTTGGTACATAAACACCACCAACAGAAAGATAATGCACATCACCAATTTTCTTTCTAATCGTAGCCACAGAGAGCGCATCAATGGCGCTCTCTGTCACAATCAACTTATCACTTCTCTCTATTGCAGACACACTAAAGCAGAATCGCTTATCACTCCCAGCAACTTCACCCTTGAATGAATTCGCCATGTGCTTCCACGTCCCACGGAGCGCAGCATATTGGGCAATGCCTTCTTTGTCATATCCAACAAACACAGCGTTATGATAATCAGCACTTTCGTACAGCAATTTATTCTCAATGCAATAATTGATAATAAAATCACTGATTTTACGCATTCGCAGATATTCAATAACTCTGTCATTATTCTTATATGCTTCCGGTAATATAAACTTCTGCTTTTTGTTATCTACTTCCTTTGTTTGAGGGCTTTGACTTTGCTGGATAGGTTTATTACAGCACAAATGCAATACCGCATCAACAAAATCCATTTCTTTAACTTTTATGAGATACTGCAACGCTGTCTGCCCGCCAATCCCTCTTGAAAACCAATGCCACAAACCATTCTCTGAAATGGTCAAGCTGTCATGCTCTCTTGTACAATAATCATTGCCTTTTCTGACAAGCTCATGCGGCTCATAGAGCCGCATGTATGTCAGCAGATCCAGCTGTTTTGCATGCTCAATCTGTTCTTTTGTAACTCGTGCCATCGCCTCACCTCTCAAAACCAAATGTGTTTATGGATTTCTCCGCTGGCATTTCATCTTCATCGCCGATATCCTGTGTTTCTTCCTTTACATCCATAGCCAATTCATGGTTAAGCTCATCCAGTCTAATTAGTTTCTGCTTAAGTTCAAATTCTTGGCTAAACGGCTTTTTTACTTCCTGCTTTGCAACTTCAAGTTGTTTTTCCGCACTACTCAGTTCATCAACCTTATGCTCCAACATATCCGGCAAGCTCTTAATCTGGTTGTCAATACGCTGTATGTTGCCGTGTACATCACTCCCCATTTCAATCCTGTGGCGAATGCTGCCTTGAAGTTCAATATACGGCTGCTTGAATAAATCATTACGCTGAAGCAGAATACCAAATCCTTTATACTGCCCGACGGCATGAGATTCCTGATCCTTTATTGCCTTTATACTGCTTATAAGAAGCTCTCCTGCATCTTTTTTCTCAGTATAGGTTTTACCGCCTATCATCATTGAAAACTCGGCATCTTCGTATAGCTTCGCTGTTTGTATATCACTTTTTAAACCTTGGATGTGCTGATTAATAGCGCTGATTCTTCTTGGCAGTGTCGTAGATATTTGTGTTTCATACCGATATTTCTGATTGCGGTACTCGCTTTTTAACAATTTCAATCTACTGACTTCAACATCCAGCTCCATACGCTCCTTTATAAGCGGATTACCGGTAGCCAGTGCTTTCACCTCTGCATAAGAAAGCGCCGCTTCGTCTAAGTCAGCAGCGCTTCTTACCGGGGCTTTGCTTGTCATTATCTGCCCAATAAATCGTTGTTTCTGTTCAATCAGCTGGTAGCTGTACGCATCAAAGGTCTGCTCAGTCACATATCTGTATATCTCAACCTCCTCGTTCATGTTGCCCTGCCTTAAAATTCTACCGTTTCGCTGCTCCAAATCTGAGGGCCGCCACGGACAATCACAATGGTGAATCGCAATCAATCGTGTTTGCACATTAGTACCTGCACCCATCATCTGAGTAGAACCCATTAGAATTCTGACTTCACCGCTCCTGACTTTTGCAAAAAGGCTTGCTTTCTGTTTTTCATTTTTTGCGTCATGGATAAACACAATCTCATTTTCAGGTATACCTTGTTCAATCCATTTCTGTTTCAAGTCCTCATAAATGTTAAACTCTCCGTTGCCTTTAGGTGTTGAAAGGTCACAAAATACCAACTGTGTCAGCTTGTCGTCTTTTGTTCTCTCCCAAATATCAAACACGTTCCGCATAATACTATTGATTTTGCTGTTTTCTTCATCAGGAAGTAGTGGATTGGCTAAACGCTGGTCGAGTGCTATACGCCGTCCGTCATTTGTAATGGTCAGCATGTTATCTTCAGTCGGCTCCACATCTCCATTTCTTACTGCGTCCGCCCGTTCTCCCAGCTCCATTATCATAGTTCTCTGTATTTCTGTAGGCTGTACTGATACATTGATAACTTCACCTGTTTTTAGCTTCGGCATTGGTAAATCCAACATATCGTTTGTCTGAACATCAGCTACATTCTTGAACATACTCATCAGTTCCGGAAGGTTAAAGAACTTCGAAAACCTTGTCTTCATCCTGAACCTGTTTCCTTCAGGTGAAAGTTCATATGCTGTCTGCGTTTCACCGAATACAGATGCCCAGCAGTCAAAATGATGTAATCCTCGTTTCCTCAGCTCATGCATCTGTAAATACCGCTGTACCGTATACATTTCCGTCATTGAATTGGATATCGGAGTACCACTGGCAAAAGTAACCCCACGCCCTCCGGTCAATTCATCGATATACTGGCATTTCATAAACATGTCAGTCGCTTTTTGTGCCTGCGTCTGTGAAACTCCGGCTACATTGCGCATTTTAGTTACTAGAAAGAGATTCTTAAAATTCTGACTTTCATCAACAAAGAGCCGGTCAATACCCAGCTCTTCAAACTCAATTACATCATCTTTTCTTTCCTGGCTGTTCAATTTAGCTAATCTAGCTTCCAAGCTCTTCTTAGTCTTTTCCATCTGCTTAACGTTATATCGCAATCCGGTTCTTCCGCTCTGCTCCTGAATCGCAAATGCTATTTCATCAATCTGCTGTTCAAGCATTCGAATCAGCCGCTCATTGGATAAAGGCACTTTCTCAAACTGCGTATGCCCTAAGATGACGATGTCATAATCACCGGTCGCTATCCTTGAACAGAACTTTTTCCGGTTCTTAGTTTGAAAATCCTTCTTAGTCGCTACAAGTACATTTGCAGACGGATATAGTCTCAACGCTTCGGCTGCCAGCTGTTCTGTTAAATGATTTGGTACTGTGAAAAGGTTCTTGTTTGATAAACCTAACCTTTTGCTTTCCATTGCTGCCGCAATCATCGCAAAACTCTTTCCTGCACCGACTACATGAGCAAGCAGCGTATTGCCGCCGTAAAGCTGTCTGGCTACTGCGTTCTTCTGATGCTCCCGCAACTCGATTTCAGGATTCATACCTATAAACTCAATGTGAGAACCATCATACTCACGGGGTCGGATATTATTAAACTGCTCATTATACATTTTAACTAAAGCTGTGCGCCTGTTTTCATCTTTAAAAATCCAATCCCTGAAAGCTTCCTGTAGCAACGTTTGTTTTTGTGTCGCCAGCATCGTTTCTTTTTTATTCAGAACATAAGTAACTGTTCCATCAGGCAACTCGTTTCTATCTGTAATCCGTATGCTTTTCTGGTTCAGAGTTTCTTCTATAATCCAGTAAGCGCTCATACGGTCTGTACCATATTTCTGAGTTGCATTCACACTTGTATCTGCTGACTTTCTGCTTATATTCCAAGAACCGGTGTGTTCAGAATAGTGAACATCAATATCATATTGCATGTATCTTGGTGTATCCAGTGTCTCAAACATGAAGTCTTCAATATACTTTGTCGGTATCCATACAGTGCCAAGCTTTAAATCAATGTCGCTGGCTTCCAAGTCTTTTGGCTGTACCTGCTGCAGCGCAATAACATGATGCGCATAATCAGGATTGTTTTTTGCAATGATTTCCGCTGTTTTCAGCTTTGCACGGACATCTCCGGATAAATACTCGTCTGCTGTCTGCCATCCTTCATAAATATTATCCTGGTCAGAAATGGGGTCTTTGAATATAATGCCTTTTAGATCTTCAATAATCGTATCCGTTTCCTTATTTGTCAGAGAGCATATGTACCCTAAATCTACTTTACCTTTTCGGGCCACCGACACTGCCAGCGCTTCGCTTGCGGTATCAACATGCCTGATTTCCCTGTATGGGCGAATGGTCTGTTTCGTGAAAATATCTGCTTTGCGCTCAAACTCGCCTTCATCGTCAAGTATTTCAAGAGAGCAAAGCAGATAATATGAACTGTCTTCGCTCATTGCCATATAATTAGCACGTGTATTGATTCTGTCGTATTCCTGAACAAAAGTGTCATAGCTGTCATTTAATCTCTGCTGCAACCGTCTGATGGCGAACTCAGCTTCACCGTTCATCTGAGCATCTATCAAATCATTTAAAATGCTCCTCATCCCAATCATGCCTTTGATTCTATTCTTTGCTGTTTCATTTGTATCTACCAAGGTCATGCGTGAGTTTTCACGATAGTAAACGTCCTCGTCTCTGATGCAGTAGCTGTAGTTTTTAACATTCGGATCAGCAGGAATGGATGTGTCTTCAAATTCCGGTTCATCCACCATGTACTCGTTTTCTTCGATTTCTGCTCGGATATAGGTTATTGCTTCTTCTAACTGCTCTGAAAGTACTGCACCTTCATATGGTTCACATGCGGTTTCATTCTCATTGCCGTACATTCCGATACCCTGTGTCATCTTTCCCAGCATCATTTGAGGATTACCCGCAAAGTACCGGTTAACAGAAATACCGTCTTCGGTCTGTCCAAGATGCACCCAATCTGGTTCAATGTCGATTAAGCTTTCTCTTTTCTTCAGGAAAATAATATCCGATGTTACCTGTGTCCCGGCATTTGCCTGAAAAGCATTGTTTGGCAAACGGATCGCTCCGATAAGTTCCGCTCTCTGTGCAATATATTTTCTAACAGTAGGATTCGCCTTATCCAATGTGCCTTTTGATGTTATGAAGGCAATAATGCCACCGGGACGCACCTTATCGATCGTTTTGCAGAAGAAATAATCATGGATCATGAAGTTAAGCTTGTCATATCTTCTGTGAGCAACCTTATATGAACCAAAAGGTACGTTACCAATTGCGACATCAAAGAAATTATCCTGGTATGCTGTACTTTCAAATCCCATTACATCAACATTTGCTCTTTGATAAAGCTGCTGAGCCATTCTGCCGGTTATGCTGTCGAGTTCAACGCCATATAGCTTGGATTCGCTCATAGATACCGGCAGCAGTCCAAAGAAATTACCTACGCCCATTGCGGGTTCAAGTATATTACCGCCTTTAAATCCCATGTTTTCTAAAGCTTTATACATTGCCTTTATAACTACCTGCGATGTGTAATGTGCATTCAGAGTAGAGGCTCTTGCTTGCTTATATTCGTCCTCACTAATCAAACTTTTCAGCTCTGCGTACTCGCTGCTCCAGCTGGAATTGTCCTCATCAAAAGCTGCAGCCAAACCACCCCATCCTACATACTGAGAAAGAATTACCTGTTCGTCCGCTGATGCAAGCCTGTCTTCTGCTTCAACGGTTTTGAGCAGCCTGATTGCTTCAATATTCCGTTTATACTTTTCTTTAGCTCCACCGACACCGAGATTAACGTCTGTAATGTGGAAATTTATCTTCTTTTGTTTTATTGGCTGTATTGTGTCTTCTTCTTTTTTCAGCCTGTCAAAAAAGCCGTCCTTCTCTAGTTCATTTTCGAATTGATTCAGATACTCTTTGCGGAATATAGGAAAGCCCGTTCCTTCAGTGAATGTAATATCCCTAAGTTCAATCTTGTTGTTTAAAACATCAAGGCTCTCTACAGAATAAGTACGGTCTTCCAGTGATACCGTCATACCCTCATATAATCTGGTTTCTGGCGCTTCTTCCTTTTCTAAGTACTCGCCTGCATTAACCAGATTAATGATACCGTCAGTCATTTCACTCCATGTGTAGTGAAGCTTCGATTCATCCAGACCGTCTATAAATACATCTAAACCGCTTTCATCTACATGCCACTTAATTGTTTCATCATTGAAGTGTACCTCACTCCAAAAATCGCCGTAGATTTTTTTCAGGTCATCTATAAGCAGTTCAATAGAAGCAGCGTCATTTATAAGCTCATAAATTTTCTGTTTTCCGGTCTTTGATACGGTTCCTTGTTTAAGGATTTCTTTGAATAGCGGCTGATAAGAACTATCATCAAGCAAAAGAGAATCTGTAAGCTCTTCTTGTACAATAGTCTGCGCCTTTTCTTTTGCAATAGAAGTTTCAGGTTCTTCATTACGCAAGTTTTCCAGTTCCGCCATGCTGAGGATATCATGTGGTATATCAAATCCGTATTCTTTGCCGCTGTCATCAAAAACAATAGGAAGATCAGACATTTCTTCATCGAAATAACGTGCTTCTTGAAGCACATGACCTTGAAACTCAATATTCTTTATCCAAGTTGAAAAGAAAGATGTGAGTTCTCGGCTGAGTCTTGGCAGCCATCTCCCATCATCGGTGTACACTTCTTGATACACGCCAACATAATCATTTTGATAGGTATCTGGCATAACTGTTTTCGCTTCATTATCTATGATAAACGTCATGTCGGGGTCAGCCATCAGGTCTCCGTTTTGTTCACCGTAATGTGCAATAGCAATTCTGTCTTCTGAAATCCATTCAACTGACAAATCCATGAAACCCTCGGCTTTCAATTTTGCGTAACGATACCGCTTATCCATGATATGGGGTACTAACTCTGTCAAGCGGGCATAGTTCATCTCAGGCTGCGTTCTGCGTTTACGATCCGTATTTTCGGGCAAAGAAAAAGAAGCGTTCTCCGCTCCTATCATTTCTATATCCTGTTGTTCCGCTTGATCAATCTTTGGTTTAGTCAGCGGTTTTTCATTTAGATATCGTTGTTCGAAGTATCTGCCGCTGTCGATTAGTTCACCTATTCTTTTTGCCGTCTTTGACCATGTCAGGCTTATAGAGGGATTGTTGTATCCGTTGTTATGTATCTCTATACCTTTTGCATTATGGTCATGAAACCCGTGTCTGTCGCCTGTGAATATGAATGATCCACCTCCGACACCGTATTCATTTTTCAGAAAGTCGGCTTTTTCTTTGCTAGTATGGTCTTCAAAGAAGAAATTGATGATTCGCTGTTTTCCGCCCTCAAATCCGCTTCCGCTAAGCAAAACACTATCGATATCATCCTGTTCGTTTATCTCGTAAGTATCAGCTCCTGAATCACTTGGCTCTCGATTTCCTTTGATATCGCTGCCCAACAGTTCTGCGGCGTGTTCTTCTTCATCTGCGATATCCGTAATGTTATCTGTTCTTTCGCTTCCTGCTCTACCTTCTGGCAGTGTGGGTATAGCGTTCCCGTCAGCACCATCGTGTCGAATCTGCTGCCGTGATTCTTCTCCAGATACTCTTTCCTCATCAGTCCATATTTGCCTAGAGGTGCGGTTATCTGCCCCTTCAACTGAAGGTCGGGTATCATTACCTCGTTCTGTTGTTTGTAGCTGAGTTCCATGTTCTTTACTCCTTTCAATTCTCTGTTCACGTTCGATAGCTTTAACTGAAAGTTCAATTTCCCTTAGTATTGTTTCCGCCATATCGCTTGTTGTTTTTCCCAATTGTACAATAGTTTCCGGCGTATTGAAATTATACAGCTGAGAAAAATCAAAGTAGTTTTCGTCCGGCTCAAATCCGCACCTGTAAAGTACCGTAGCAATAACGCTTTCTTTGATTGTCTCTTCATACCACACTCTAAGATTCAGCTCGTCCACATCTTCAAGAAAGCTGCCGTACACTGCATATTTCAACTCATTAAGCAAATCTTCCATGCCATCATCAAGTAAAGTATCCGTGATAGCTTCTATTGTTTCTCTAAAGTTCAGCGTATCTGTATCAAGATTAAAACTGTCGGCAATATCAGCAACAACTTGCTCATTGAACTCATCTTTATATTTCCATATAAACGGCATACTTTGTCCGTTGGTATCTGCAATATCAAAAACATAATGCAGCCTTGAATTGTTTGAACTTGTGTCAATCAATGCAATACCTTTGGCTCCACGGTTGACATATCTATGCATAACGTTGTTCCAAAGCTCATAGCTTGCAACTGCAGTAGCATCCGAACGCTGAGCGTATATAAGGCATGTATCACGGAAGCTGTATTTGTAATGATTTGCAGCTGTTTTAAGGTAGTTGATCCAGTTATCTTTCCGGCTTAATTGCTTTAGAGTAGCGGATGCAAGTTCTTCAATATACTTTTGTTTTTCTGCCATAAATTCCTCCTTATGTTTTGGTATAAAAAAAGAGCAAACTTAAGCAGTTTGCTCTCAGACTGTCGATAAACCCTGTTTTCAATAAGCGAAAATGGGGTTTATCATTTTA
>CAYSBC010000048.1:0-13099 GCA_964429195.1 uncultured Eubacteriales bacterium
CAGATAGAGAAGCTGCTGATACCTTGGTTATGTCCATACTAGGTCATAAGGTTTCAGAGGTAACCGCCAGCAAGGAACTTTTTAAGGAGTTTTACAAGATATACAGCGATGAGGATATTGAAGAATTAGTAGGGCATATTGTATTAAAGAATAATATTTTATACTTTAAGATGGTTTAAATGACATTCCCCTTTCTGAGCAAACTTTGCCATACGCTATAGAAGTTAAGGGGGGCAAAGTGGTTCGTGTGATAGAGATGTTCAAATATACCATTTAATTCAAGCTTAGACCAGGAAGGAAATATACCCATTCTGATGAGCCGAATAAATTGATTTACAGACACAAATCTGATAACATGGTATGCAAGAACTTAATAGTCTGGAGGCGCAAAGCATGTATGAATCTGGTGAAATGTATTTAGAAACTATTTTAATTCTAAAAAAAAGCAAGGGTCAGGTTAGGTCCATAGATATAGCAAGAGAGCTAAATTTCAGCAAACCCAGTGTAAGCCGTGCGGTAGGTATACTCAGAGACGATGGCTATATATTAGTAGATTCAAATGGTTATATAGAATTAACAGAGAGAGGGACTCAAACCGCTCAAGATATTTATGAAAAACATAGTATTTTAACAAAATTTTTTACTGCTATAGCTAGAGTATCTCCTGAAATAGCAGAAGAGGATGCATGCAGGATAGAGCACGTAATCAGTGATGAAACCTTTCAAGGGTTAAAAAGAATTTTAGAAGAGAAAAATATTATTTAAAGGGTAGGAACATCCCTATAGCCTTTGTTTACATCATAAAAATAGTAAGATCAATAAATATTGACTATGAATGAAAATTAGCATATACTAGCTCATAGAAAGTATGTAAAGCTCTTTCTGTAAAAGGGCTTTATTATTTGCCCAATGGTTAGCAGATGCTAACCATTGGGAATTGAACGAAACACTTATATAAAAAATCAAGAGATGGAAGGTGATGCCCCAAGGTAATGAAAAACAAACAGTTTTTTATTGAAAATGAAATGAGGAGGGATTGATTTGAATAAGCAATCCAATTTATCAAGGCTTATGGAATATGCGGGGAACTTTCGATTTTTTACATATGCCTCATGGATACTATCAGCCGTTAGTGCATTGCTTGCTCTGCTGCCTTACTGGTATCTATGGAAAATTCTCAAAGAAGTCATAGACACTATGCCTAATTTTGGGCAAGCGGAGAATCTTGTACATAATGGCTGGATGGCAGTTATTTTTGCTATTTCTTCGGCACTCCTATATGTTGCCAGCCTGATGTGCTCTCATATAGCAGCCTTTCGTGTAGCATCCCGGATGAGAATAAAGCTCACCCATCATATTGTAAAATTGCCCTTAGCTTTGCTAGAAGGTTTTGGCAGCGGCAAATTACGAAAGATTATTGACGATTCTAGCTCAGCTACAGAAAATTATCTTGCCCATAAGTTGCCGGATAAAGCTAATGCCATTGCTACACCTATAGGGCTCTTGGCATTGTTGTTGATATTTGACTGGCGCTTAGGGCTTCTCAGTTTAATACCTGTTGTTTTGGCCTTTACTATGATGATGACCATGACAGGTGAAAGCATGAAACAGAGGATGGGAGAATATCAAAATGCTTTGGAGGATATGTCCAATGAAGCAGTAGAATATGTACGGGGAATTCCCGTTGTGAAAACCTTCGGGCAAACGGTTTTTTCTTTTAAGAAATTTAAAGCATCCATCGATAATTATAAAAAGTGGGTCATTTCTTATACGAGGGAGCTTTGTATGCCAATGGTGGTGTATACGGCGGCCATTCATAGCGTATTTGCTTTTTTGATTGGGGCGGCTATATTCTTTACGAAAAAAGGCATCAGCTCGGAATTTATTCTTAATTTCATGTTTTATGTTATAGTGACACCGATTATATCCTTAACACTTACAAGAATTATGTATCAGAGTGAGAATGTGATGATTGTAGAGGATGCCTTGAAGCGTATCGATAGTGTATTGCTGATGAATCCACTTATGAAAACTGATTTCCCGAAGTATCCTAATCATTATTCGGTAGAAATACAAAATGTTAGCTACAGTTATGATGGAGAGAAAAATGCTCTTGATAATATTTCTGTGACAATTAATGAGGGAGAAGTTGTAGCCCTTGTAGGCCCTTCCGGAGGCGGGAAAACTACTTTGGCTAATTTAATTTCTCGCTTTTTTGATCCTCAAAAAGGAAAAGTTCTAATTGGAGGGGTGGATATAAAGGATATTCCCAAGGCAAAATTAATGAACACGGTTTCCTTTGTGTTTCAAAACAGCCGATTGCTTAAAACATCGATATTGGAAAATGTACGTATGGGTAAGCCTGATGCCGGCGAAGAGGAAATTAGGCAGGCACTCAAAGCAGCCCAGTGTATGGATATAATCGAAAAGTTGCCCCAAGGTATCCATACTGTTATTGGATTCCAGGGAACCTATTTGTCTGGAGGAGAGCAGCAACGTATTGCAATTGCTAGGGCAATTCTAAAAAACACGCCTATACTTGTACTGGATGAGGCAACAGCTTTTGCTGACCCGGATAATGAGTTCAAGGTGCAACAAGCGCTGTCAGCACTTTCAAAGGGGAAGACTGTCATTATGATTGCCCATAGACTTTCAAGCATAATCCATACCCACCAGATAATAGTCTTGGAAAAGGGGAAGGTCACGGAAAGGGGAAGCCTTCGGGAGCTTATGGAGGGGAACGGAGCCTTCCGCAGGATGTGGGATAGCTATCAAACTTCAGTACAATGGAAGATGGAAAAGGAGGTCTAGAGAAAATGATTCGAAAATTACAGAAAAAATATGCTTTGTCGGAGCAAGGAGCAAAAGATCTTCTCAAAGGAATATTTGCCAGCTTTTTGCAAAACATATCATTTATCCTTCCTGCAAGCCTTTTACTAAAGATTATATCGGATATGCTAGAGGGAAGAAGACTTGTTGACGGTATAGTATTCTATATCACAGGATGCATCTTTTGTATCGCCCTGATAATGTTAACAACTAAATTCCAATACGGGGCTACATATTATGCTACCTATGTGGAAAGCGGCATAAGGCGTATTGCTATTGCTGAGCGTTTGCGCAAGCTACCTCTATCTTTTTCTGGGAAAAGAGATCTAGCTGATCTTACCAGTACTATAATGGCAGACTGCACCGCTATTGAAAATGTATTTTCTCATTTTATACCGGGTCTGTTTGGTGCTATTGCTTCCACTACTTTGATTGCTATCAGTTTGCTATTTATAAATTGGCGTATGGCACTTGCAGTCCTTTGGGTATTACCTATTGCCTTTGGTATTGTAGGGTTTTCATACAAAAAAAATTAAGTCAAAGAAGTATAAGAGTCAAAATTGATTGTGCCGATGGTATTCAGGAGTGTATAGAGGTAGTTAGGGATTTAAAAGCAAACAATGCTGAGGATGCCTATCTTGAAGGGCTTGATAATAAAATTAAAGCAGTAGAAAAAAGAGCAATTATCAGTGAGTTTGGCTTAGCTGTATTTGTAGTATCAGCAAGGCTTATTCTAAAACTGGGGATTGGAACCGTTGCTGTTGTGGGATCATCCCTGCTCTTATTAGGGCAAATAGATATCTTAACATTTTTTTTATTTCTCTTTGTAGTCTCACGAATCTACGATCCATTAGCAACGGCACTTGAACATTTAGCTGCAATTATCAGTATTCAGACCAATGTTGATAGAATGAATGAAATATTAGACCATCCTTTGCAAGATGGAGTGGAGCAATTATCTAATCAGGGATATGATATTACATTCGAAGGTGTAAGTTTTGCTTACAACACTGGAGAGACTGTGCTTGATAATGTTTCCTTTACAGCAAAGCAAGGTCAGGTTACGGCTTTGGTTGGTCCATCGGGAGGAGGCAAGACAACAGTTTCACGTTTAGCTGCCAGGTTCTGGGATGCAGACAAGGGAAAAATTACTGTAGGTGGCATGGATGTTTCAGATATTGACCCGGAAGTCCTTTTATCACTCTATTCAATTGTTTTTCAAGATGTAGTGCTTTTTAATAATACTATCATGGAAAATATACGAATTGGGCGGAAGAATGCTGGGGATGAAGAAGTGCTGGCAGCCGCAAAACTTGCAAATTGTGATGAATTTGCACTTCAACTTTCCCAGGGATACCATAGTGAGATTGGTGAAAATGGTTGTGAACTGTCCGGAGGGGAGCGACAACGCATCTCCATTGCCCGTGCATTTCTTAAAAATGCACCTATAATTCTGCTAGATGAAGCCACAGCTTCTTTGGACGTAGAAAATGAAACGCTGATTCAGACAGCATTATCACGACTTATTCAAAATAAAACGGTTGTGGTTATAGCCCATAGAATGCGTACAATTTCAGATGCAGATAAAGTAATTGTGCTTGCAGATGGTACTGTTGCTGAGTATGGTTCGCCGGAAGAGCTTAAGAAAAGAGACGGCATTTTTAAGCGTATGCAGGAACTACAAAAGGAAAGTCAGCAGTGGGTATTGTAAGAGGGAAATATCTATAGGATTCGGTGATCCTTTGAGCCTATGAGGGTTTTTGAGAAAGAAGAAATATAATTATAAAAAATTTAAAATATTTCTTGACTATGAATAAGAGTTAGTCTATGCTAACCAGCAAGAAGTATTGTATATGCTCTTTGATTAAAAGAGCATTCTATTTGCCGGATAGTTAGCAGAGGCTAACTAATGATCAGCCCCCCTGTAGGGCAAAATATTCTGAATGTAAAAGATTTAAAAGTATAGGATTTCAACAATCCAATCAAGGGAGGATTTTAAAATGAGTGTAGTCATTATTGGTGGTCATGATAGGATGGTATCCCAATATAACAACATATGTAAATCGTATAAATGTAAGATGAAATTATTTACTCAGATACCTAGCAGATTTAAGGATCAAATAGGATGTCCTGATCTTATCGTGCTCTTTACAAGTACTGTTTCACATAAGATGGCCGCTACTGCAGTTCAGCAAGCTAAAAAAAATAATGTAGTTATAGCCCGTTCACATTCGAGCAGTGGATCAGCACTAAAAGAAATATTAGAGGCTCATGTTCAATAAAGCAGAATGAATTTACATATTTAAGGCGATTATATAATTACAGTCTTGCCCATAGGATAAGGCAAGAGAAGGGAGCTTTTATATGAGTTATGAAAATTGGAAAGACAAGGTATCAGAATTCAAAACAATAGATGTGCGCCATCTGCAAGGGAATTTTTTTCTAGGATTACAAAAACAAGCGAAGGAGCTTCAAGTAGGCGAAGGTTTAGAAATCATTCAGACCTTTGAACCTCATCCTCTTTACGCAGCTTTTGAAGCTCTTGGTTTTGAGTATGAGACACAAGAGCTTGCTCCAAATGAATTTCATGTCTATTTTTACCGAAGAGAAATAAAAGAAAATATGGAACAGTCCCCTTTTAAGCCACTGGCCTTGCTGAATTATCCTATGATTGATGAGGAACTTGGCAAGATTGCTGTTGATTTTTGGAATCTCACATGGAATGATGACAAGCGTACTTTACCTTATGAAACTAGACTTTTATTGTCATTGACTAATGCGGTAGGTGCGGGAAGGATGCGGCAGGCTTCCAGAGAACTGATAAAAGCTTATGTCCATGGAGTGGAATCTGCCGTACTTGATGATGTTTTTGAATTGCTTGCATGGAATCAAGGAATTGGATATTTTAGCTCGGAAATTGGGCCCTCTGCACTTTTTAAAGCCTACAAGCTCATAAAGACACAAGAAAAAAATGGGAAGGGCCGCGATGAAATCAAGCAATTGCTTATGGAGAAATTTGGTGAAAAAAATGAAGAAGTTGGGGTACAGTAGAAAATAAAAATTATCTTTAACAGAGCGATGGTGTAAAAATAAATATGTTTTCTGAAGGCAATATGATATAATATCCTCAACCTGAAGTTTGGAGCCGTAAGAATTTACTTTCTTGCGGCTTTTTAGTATTTGCGAAAGGAAGGAAGAGATAGATGTCCTTAATAAATGTTTCAAATCTAACTTTTTCATATGAAGGAAGTTATGATAATATTTTCGAAAATGTAAGCTTTCAAATAGATACAGATTGGAAACTCGGTTTTATTGGAAGAAATGGACGAGGTAAAACTACTTTCTTAAATCTACTGCTTGGAAAATATGCGTATTCCGGCAACATAAGCTCTACAGCTAAATTGGAGTATTTTCCTTATGATGTGGAAGATAAGAGTCTATGTACAATTGATGTAATGAAGAGTATTTGTACGGAATGTATGGATTGGGAGATTTTTCGGGAAGTAGCATGGCTTGATGTTCAAGAGGATACTTTATATCGTCCCTTTAACACCTTGTCAAATGGTGAGCAAACAAAAGTCCTTCTTGCAGCTTTATTCCTTGTATCCAGTTGTTTCTTGCTTATTGATGAACCTACAAATCATCTTGACATGGATGGGCGTCATGCAGTACAAAACTACTTGAAACGCAAGAAGGGATCTGGTCCGACAAAGTAGAAAAAAGCAAATATAGAACAACAAATTCTGGTTCAAAATTGGATAAGGGTTATATTGGGCATAAGGCTGCAAAAGCGATGAAACGTGCGAAAAATATTGAGTCAAGACAGGAAGAAGCTATTTCGCAAAAGTCTCAGGATGTTTTTTCACGGATTCAAATCGAAAAGGTGATTTTGGAATATTGTCCTACCCTCTTGTTTCTGGAGCATGAGGATGCTTTTTGCAATAACATTTGCACGGTAAATATTAATTTAGGATAGGGGTTAGATTCTGAAATTTAATAAAAGTGTGCCCTTAATACATTGTCATAGAATAGGATTCGCTATATAATTTAAACATCTAGTAAAATAGGAGTGAAAAATCGAAATGCCGAATAGGACAATATTTAATGATATTAAACAGGAAATAATGGATGACAACATGAATGATTCCTATACAAGAAAGGGAATTCCACCTTTATTTAAAGTATCTAAAGATGCTCGTATGGCTATAGTGGGACAAGCACCGGGACGAAAAGCAGAAGAAACTCGTCTGTTTTGGAACGATTTAAGTGGTGACCGCCTAAGAGAATGGATGGGTCTATCCCGTGAAGAATTTTATAGAACTGATCGCATAGCTCACCTACCTATGGATTTCTATTATCCGGGTAAAGCTTCACAAGGGGACGCACCACCTCGAAAAGGATTTGCAGAAAAATGGCATCCAAGATTACTGGAGGAAATGCCAAATATTCAGACAATACTTCTCATTGGAAATTATGCGCAAAAATATTATCTAGATAAAGGTAGAGAAAGAAACCTAACTGAAACAGTTAAAAATTTCAAAAACTATTTGCCGAGATATTTACCTTTGGTTCATCCTTCACCCTTAAATATAGGTTGGTTTAAACGAAACCCTTGGTTTGAAAGTGATGTTTTGCCGGTGCTGAAGGAAATAGTGAAAAATTCCCTAAAAGAGGAAATCTAGTCCAGGGAGATGTGTTTCGGAGGACGAATAATGACTTTAAATTTATATGAATACGGACTTGATGATTATTTTATAAAGGAAGCGGTAATATATACGAACTTGTTTATAGCACGCGTTACTGAGCAACACCGTGAACATTACAAAGTAATGACAGAATACGGTGAGCTGAACGCTGTTGTTTCAGGAAAACTTGCTTATCGCGCAGATGGCAAAGTCGACTTTCCGGCGGTTGGTGATTGGGTGATGATTGACAGAGTGGACGAAAACAGTGGGCATGCCGTGATACACCACATACTAAACCGTAGAAGCAGATTTATTCGCAAATCTGCAGGCACGGCAAATGAGGAACAGATTGTCGCTGCAAATATTGACACCATCTTTATCTGTATGTCACTCAATGCCGACTTCAATCTTAGACGATTGGAAAGATATCTGACGATTGCATGGGACAGCATGGCAACCCCGGTAGTTGTTTTGACGAAATCCGATTTGTGTGAGGATGCAAAGCTAAAACTGGACGAAGTAATATCTGTGGTCATTGGCGTGGATGTAGTGGTCTGCTCTGCTGAAAACTCCGATGGCTTGGATAGGATTTTAGCCTATGCCCAGCCTGGAAAAACTATTGCTCTTATTGGCTCATCAGGTGTCGGTAAGTCAACGCTTATTAATCGTCTGATGGGTCAGGATATTCTTGCTACAAAGCAAATTCGCGGGGATGATGACAAAGGCAGACATGCTACCACCCATCGTCAATTGCTTTTACTCCCAAATGGGGGAATCGCAATTGACACCCCCGGTATGCGTGAGCTTCAAATTTTCACAGGTAAGCTTTTCAAAACCTTCGAGGACATAGATGAACTTGCCTTAGGATGTAAATATAAGAACTGTGCCCATAACAATGAACCTGGCTGCGCTGTAAGACAGGCGATTAAAAACGGAATGCTTTCGGAAAAACGTTTTGAGAGCTATCAAAAGTTACAACGTGAGATGTCTTATGAGGGGCTAAATGCTCGTCAGCGAGAGGATGAAAAGATCAACCGTATGTTTGGAAGCAAGGCAGAAATGAAGCAAGCATTCCAGCAAATAAAAAGAAATAAAAAACAGTTTTAAGGAAGAAAATAGAAAAGGGGGAGGGATTAGCATTGAAATTTATTTCTTGGAATATTGATTCCTTAAATGCAGCATTAACGGGCGAATCAGCCCGTGCTTTATTAACGCAAAAGGTATTAAAAACGATTAAAGAACATGAACCGGATATTATTGCTTTGCAAGAAACAAAATTGTCAAGCAATGGTCTTACTAAAAAGCAATTAGAAATTTTAGAAGGAGAATTCCCTGGCTATGAAATTGTTCAGAACAATTCAGTGGAACCGGCACGCAAGGGCTATGCAGGGACCATGTTTTTATATAAGAAGCATCTGACACCATCCTTTACATTTCCGGCAATCGGAGCACCAGGCACGATGGATTTGGAAGGTCGAATCATTACATTGGAATTTGATCATTTCTACGTAACGCAGGTCTATACACCCAATGCAGGGCAAAACTTGGATCGATTGGAAGAGCGTCAAATTTGGGATGCAAAATATGCTGATTACCTGGCAGACTTGGATAAAAAGAAAGTGGTTATTGCAACAGGTGACTTTAACGTAGCCCATCGAGAAATTGACTTGGCCAACCCTCAAAGTAACCGCCGTTCGGCTGGTTTTACAGATGAAGAACGTCAAGGCTTCACAAGTCTTTTAGCAAAAGGTTTTACAGATACCTTTCGCTTTATTCATGGTGATGTGGAAGGCATCTATTCTTGGTGGGGTCAGCGCGTAAAAACGAGTAAAATTAATAATTCTGGCTGGAGGATAGATTATTGGCTGGTAAGTGATCGTATAGCCAATAAGGTACTTCAATCGGAAATGCTTGATTCGGGTCCCAGACAAGACCACACGCCCATATTATTAGAAATCGATCTTTAATTTATAAATCGCCTTGTCCTACATTCTTCACATGAAGTCTTTTATTTACGAATTCTTTTATAAGGGTATAAAAAATAGTTCCTAAAGGTACAAAAAGTATGATTCCAAGTATCCCAAACAAACTGCCACCAAGGGTAATTGAAACTAAGACCCATATAGATGGAAGACCTACTGTCCTTCCTGCAACATGTGGATAGATAAGATTGCCTTCTACTTGCTGTATGATTAAAAACATCACCACAAACCAAAATCCCATTTGTACATCTTCAACTAGGATTAACAGGGTACCAATGATAGCACCGATAAATGCACCGACTATAGGTATGAATGAGGTTATTCCAATTAGGATACTAATGACAAGGGCAAAGGGAAAGGCGAATATTTTCATAACTATAAAGAACATGGTGCCAATAATAATGGCTTCTAGCAGCTGGCCTGAAAGGAAGTTGCTAAAAGCGTTGTTAGTTAAGTTAACGAGATAGACTAATTTGCTATGAACATTTTTTGGGAATAGAGCTATGGATAGTTTTTTTACTTGACTCATTAATTTTTCTTTTTGAAGCAATAAATAAATAGAAAAGACAAAGCCAATCACTGTAGACGCAATGGATCCTACTACAGATGTGGCTACATTAAAGGTGGATAACAACCAATCCGATGCTCTATCAGTTAAAAGATTGAAGCCTTGTTGTTCTAAATCTTCCCAAGTCAAATTAATACTGTCTATAAGGTTGCCAATATATTTGTTCTCTGTGAAGGTTGTTGTTTCAAACCAATTGATAAAATTATCCCATGCCTGTGGGGCCTGTTTTATTAATTGTTGAATGGAGTTATATAATTCTGGAACAACGATAAACAAGACTATAAATACGATAAAGATGAATAGGAATAAGGTGAACACATAGCTAATAGGTCTTTGAATCTTCCTAGGCAATTTCTTTAAAAATGTTTTTTCAAAGAAACGCATAGGAACGTTCATCACAAAAGCTATGGCTATACCTATAATAAATGGGGTTGCAATAGAAATGACCAACATGAATAATCCCCATAAGGTATTGAGATTAAGCAATGCCCACGCGAGAATTACTCCAAAAGCTATTAAAATAAAAGCATTTTTAAAATGGTGAAATCCTGTTTTCATGTATACCCTTCCTAATTGATTTCATTTATGGATATAAGAGACTATATTTTTTACATATTTGCTTGTAATAATATCATATTAATCCAATAGAGTATAGACAAATTGATATAATCAGAGCCAGCTTTTACCTGTTTTGGGATTGAACAATCTACCACAAGGGTGTGATTAACAGGTAGATTTTACAATAACTTAATCTAATACAAACAAATGAATGATACAATGCTATGCGGATAATTGTAAGAAATATCCTGAGAAATTTGATTAAGGTAGAGGGGTGGAGCAATTGAGCTGGTTAACGATTAAAAATGATTTCAAAATGCAGATAATTTAATTAAAAAAATAGGTATATTAAGTATAGCAAATCATGATATTAAAAAGGTTTCAGGTGGTCAGCTGCAACGAGCGGCAATTTGCCGGGCGCTGATCAATAAGTCGGACATTTTATTCTGTGATGAACCTACTGGTGCGCAACTAGTTTGAAGTGGTTGGGTGTTTCAGATGTAAAAAAGTTGGGTGTTGGCTTATTGGAAGGCGTTTTCTGGAATGAACTGAAGGATGCATCAGGCAATCTCGAAAAAAGAATAGAAACATGCAATAATAGTAACACTACTATTATTGAAAGGATTGGAGGAAATTTTATGAGCAAATTATATGATAATTTAAATGAACAAATGAATTTTGAATTGGAATCTGCCTACATTTATGCCACAATGTCTGCATACTTAGATGAGCAGAATATGAAGGGTATGACCCATTTTATGGATGAGCAAGTAAAAGAGGAAGTATCTCATGCTGAAAGAATAAAAAATTTCCTGCAGGAAACAGGATACGGTGTAAAATATCGTCCCTTAGATCCTGGAGATGGACAATTCGATTCTATTGAAGCAGTATTTAAAAAGGCCCTTGCCCATGAAAAGGTGGTAACATCGCGCATTCATGATTTAGTAAAGGAAGCAAGAGAAGAAGCTGACCAAAGAGTACTTAATCTGCTTGCATGGTTTGTAGATGAACAGATTGAAGAAGAGGATACCTTTGGTGTCCTTGCAGAGAGACTGGAAAGAATTAATGGTCAATGGAATGGTTTATATATACTGGATAAAGAGCTTTCTGCTAGATAAGCAATCCAAACCAAGCCTTATATAAATATCATAATTCACCGTGCAGGTGAGGGGGCATCTTATGATGGGTTAAAACCTTCCGGAACTGTGCTTGAACAGGTAGTTGCATATGGATCACAGTTATATTGTAGCTATTCATGCTATGGCATTAAAACTCGATGATTAGTAAAATAGCCAGCTTAAAATAAGCTGGCTATTTGATTTGCCTGAAAACAGGGACCGCTTAAGCCTTTATCGGAACTTGCGAGATGATGCGAGGAAGAATGAGTAATAATACAATTAATAGCAGTATTACAATCCCTAATGTGGCTAAATCGGATAATGCAAGCATTTCGGGTACTGTACTAATAGTCTGAAACATCCCTATAGCACCTAATATCCCAGGTATTGCCGTATACCCTTTCCCAAATTGAAAACCCACTACAGCAGTCCAGCCTATGAGAAACAGTAGAGGCATTTCCAGATAATGCGTCATTGCAGATGGTAGCAAAATGCTATCATGGAAAATTGATGAGGCTAAAACCGGTATGAGCAGAAACAATGACACAATGCTTATGGATCCTGTGCATGCCCAAAAGAATTGCTTTCTGGTCAAGCCCTGTGCCACAAAGAATCTTGTAGCGGTTAATGGGTAAATAATCCCCATGACCAGAAGATATATTTTAGGAGCAAACATCATGGTACTCGATATCCATGAAGCATCATCATTTATAATAAAAGAAAACAATATAAAAAGTATAGCCATTACCAAGGCATAGATGCCTAAAAACCAACATGTGTTCTTAGCCTGTATAGGTAATAGAAGTTTCAAAGCATTTTTAGTCATTATCTTTCCCTCCTTTTTCGGTCATATAGATGAATAAATCCTGTAGTGATGGATGAGAAAATTCAAGGCCTGCCTTTTCCCCAGCAAGGCGATCCTTTTCTGACAGCTCCCCAAATAATATAACCTCTTTCTGTCGTCCTAAGGTCCTATGGGACAGGATTTCATGACTGCTTGTGAAACTGTCAACAACTTCAGTCAATCCTGTTATGGCTGTTCCTTTTGAGCGCAAGTTATCACAATCGTCGTAGGCTATGATGTGACCTTTGTTAATAATGATGGCCTCGCTGAAAAGCCCTTCCATCTCATTGACAAAATGTGTTGAAAATAAAATAAGCTTTGGTCTTTTCATATAGTCTGATAAAAGTTCATTAATAAACAGTTTGCGCATGGCAGCATCCATTCCAAGATAGGCCTCGTCATAAAGAGTAACCGGTGTCTGTCCGGCTAACCCGATAATCACGTGAATTGCTGAGCGCATACCATGGCTTCAATTCTCCATTTTTTTATTGACCGGACCCTCCAAATACCTTATC
>CAYSBC010000049.1:0-12648 GCA_964429195.1 uncultured Eubacteriales bacterium
ATTACAGGACTAGGGGCTGTGACTCCTATTGGAATCGGAGTAAATGAATTTTGGGGGAGTTTAAAGAAGGGTGTATCAGGTATTGGGGAGATTACACGATTTGATACGTCTGAATATGAAACAAATATAGCGGCAGAGGTAAAAAACTTTGAAGCAGAAAAGTACATGGATAAAAAAGAAGCAAAGCGGATGGATTTATTTTGCCAATATGCGATGGCAGCAGCGGATGAAGCCACAAAGGATAGCGGGCTGGATCTGACTAAAATTGATTTGGATAGGGCTGGCGTTATAGTAGGATCCGGAGTGGGTGGCATGCTCACTTTGGAGAATGAATTTGCAAAGCTCATCGAAAAAGGTCCTAGGAGAATAAGCCCTTTCTTTATCCCTATGTTGATTAGCAATATGGCAGCCGGATATATTTCCATCAAATATGGTTTTACAGGCCCAAATGAAGCAGTCGTAACGGCTTGTGCCACTTCTACCAATGCTATCGGAGATGCCTATAAAGTGATTCAAAGAAATGATGCGGATATTATGATTGCAGGTGGTACAGAAGCGGCGATTACACAACTTAGCATTGCAGGATTTATTTCAATGAAGGCTTTGTGCACTAAATGCGATGAGCCATCCAAGGCAAGTAAGCCCTTTGACTTAAATAGAAGCGGATTTATCATGGGCGAAGGGGCAGGCATCTTGGTATTAGAAGAGCTGGAGCACGCCCTTAAAAGAGGAGCAAGAATATACGGAGAGATTATCGGATATGGAATGAGCGCAGATGCTCATCATATTACGGCTCCCGATCCCAATGGATTAGGTGCATCGAAAGCTATGCTACGCGCTATTGCCGATGCTGGAATTTCTTATGAGGATGTAGATTATATCAATGCTCATGGAACATCGACACCTTTAAACGATAAAGTAGAAACCGTAGCTATGAAATCAGTATTTAAAGACTATGCCTATAATTTGCACATCAGCTCCACGAAATCCATGACAGGACATTTATTAGGAGCCGCCGGTGCAGTGGAAGCCATAGCGGTCGTCAAAACAATCGAAGAAGGTTTTATTCATCCGACTATTAATTATGAAGTTCCCGACCCAGAATGCGATTTAAACTATGTTCCTAATGTGGGTATTCAAAAAGAAGTCAACATTGCTCTATCCAATTCTTTGGGATTTGGTGGGCATAATGCATCCATAATTATCTCAAAATATAAATAATTCTAAAAGAGTTATGGTATGATAACAGAGAGGATGCTTTAGTAGGAGAGATGAAATGAATAGAAACGCATTACTAAAAGAGTTTATGAATAAAATTGATTATGAATTCAGGGATATTGAGCTATTAAATGTAGCTCTAACCCATAGCTCTTACGATAATGAAAGAAAAAACTATAAAAGACAAAACAATGAAAGATTAGAATTCTTGGGAGACGCCATATTGGATGCCGTCATATCCCAATTCCTTTATAAAAAGTTTGAAGACTTGGAGGAAGGGGATCTTACGAGAATGCGGTCCAGTATTGTATGCGAGAATTCTTTAGCAGATTGCGGGAAAAAGTATAACATAGGCAAGTACTTCCTTTTAGGAAAAGGAGAAGAAAATACAGGTGGCAGGAATCGTACCTCCATCATCGCTAATACGGTGGAAGCCGTTTATGGCGCTGTATTTATCGATGGGGGATATGAGAAAACAGCCGAATTTATTATAGAAACTCTAGGAGAAGTCATAGAGGAAGCTGTAGATGGCAAAAGGTATTCTGATTATAAGACTGCCTTGCAAGAGCTGATTCAAAAGAAAAAAAACAGTGAGATTTCCTATGAAACAGTGAAGGAAGAGGGCCCGGATCATGAAAAAACCTTCTATATTGAGGTTACTATTGATAATATACCCGCTGGAGTAGGCTCAGGTAAAAATAAAAAAGAAGCTGAGCAGCGTGCAGCGAGGGATGCTCTTCGTAATAACAATTTAAAATATTAAGGTAGGGGTTTAAAGATGATAACAGATAAGTGTGCTCATTGTTCAGAACCATTTGGATGGTTTTCAATGGTTAAATCAATTTTTTCGAAATTTAAAATTCAATGTCCAAAATGTAGAAAATATTCTCAGGCGACCAAAATGTCAAGAAATTCTATCAATCTATTTTGCCTAGTCATACCTTGCCTAGCGGGCATAGTGACTCTGAATGTTTTTATTTTTCTGCTTATCTATGGTGGAATGCTCATGACAAGTCCGATTTTTATGAAATTTGAAAAGGCAAGAAAAGGTTGAAAGAAACGATGAAAATCAGAGAAGCAAGAGACATGGATTCTTTGCTGGATTTATTCATAAGAAGCGATCTAGAGTTTTCGGAAGATGAACCTGTATCCACGGATATGGTGAAAGCATGGGAAATAGTAGATGATGAAGAGAACCTGTTGGCAGGTTGTGTCTTAGCTGAAAGAGAAGGGAAATACATCATCGACGGTATTGCCACAGAGGAGGCCTATCAAGGCAAAGGGCTGGGAGCCATGCTCTTAAAGGAAGTCAAGGATTACCTTCGTTCTGTGGGAGCTCAAGAACTTTTTCTGGTAGCCAGAGCTCCGGGCTTTTTTAAAACTCAAGATTTTGAAATGATAGAGCGGGAAGAAGGGCCCTTGTTTTTCGAATGCTTTGGTTGCGACCAGTATCAAAAAACCTGCTTTCCCAAAGTCATGCGTTTAAAGGTAGAATCTTAGCAGCTGATCGATTTCGAATAAAGGAGCAAAATTTCAACGATTCATAGCTTTATTGCAGTTTTCTGTGCAAAATCTTGACTTGTGTGTGGATTTTTTTCAACCTCGAAGGAATTATGCATAATATTCATACAATATACGGGCTATATTGTATTTTTATACATTTTTTCCACACATAAGTCGAGATTTTGCTCACCGGACGTGGTACGTGGACGAAAATGCTACCAACTGAAATGGGGAACCCTTCATGGAGTTCCTATTTTTTTTAATCTGTATTGCCAAAAAAAGTAAATTATGTTAAAATAGAGAAAATAACCGGATGAGGAGTGAGGGGGTCAGAAAATTTATGGATAAAGGAGATAAGGCAGATATGAAGGTCAAGCCGGATAAAGTGCAAATTATAATTCTAGACCGGGATATTTTCTATAGTCAATCTTTAAGCACCTACATCGTTAATGCGCACAATCATTATGCAGTAAAGGTTTTCCATACATCCTATCAAATGGACCAGTATTTAAAAGAATGTGAGAAAAACAATAAAAAAGTAGGGGATATTCTTTTATTGGATGAGGGCTATCAGGATAAATACAACAATGTTTGTCCCTTGTCCATAGCCTTAGTCAAGGATAAAGCTCATCTCATTGGAAACTCCTATCTTCATAAAATTTACAAGTACGACATGGCAGATATCCTTTTAAACAAAGCTATTTATCAGTATGAAAAAATAATGCATAAGAGGATGGAGGCCTTAGAAAAGCATAGCAAGCTCATTGGATTTTTTTCGGCATCAGGTGGAACTGGAAAAACAACTCTTGCGGTATCTGTTTCTAGAATACTTACCTTATATCACAAAAAAGTCTTATATTTAAGCTTTGAAGAGATACCCTCCATCTTTATTTATTTTGGAGAAAGCCACCATCAAAAAACTATTTCTGATTTTTTGTACCAATTTTTCATAAAAGAAAAAGAGAGCGTGGTGCGCCTGATCAAGGATTATCTCATTACAGACAGTTGGGGTGTCGATACTTTTGCATCTAATATCAATTATTATAACCTCATGCAATTAGACCCGGAAGACATTAAGATACTCTTAAATTATTTATGTACCTATACGGAGTATGATTATATTTGTTTAGATATTCCCAATCCATTTCAACCTCAAAACACTGCGGCTTTGTCCCTTTGCCACCAGCTTTACTACGTTCTCCATCAAAATGAAATGGCCCTTTATAAACATCAAAAATATGAAGAGCATATAAAAGGGATACAGGGAATGAGCCATTTGGCAGAAGCCTACATGATTATCAACCGTTACCAAAGGTCAGGCCCTGTGAAGGATTATGTCGTACACGAATACATCGAAGATTACAGTAATGAGCTGCTTTTAGAAGGTAGCTTAGGAGAAGATGTTAAAAAAATTGTAAAGGATATTCTATTTGCAAAAGGAGGGGGAAGGATTATTGGATGACAAAGAAACCATCATCAAAGTCTGCATCCAAAAGACCAGGGAAAACATCAAACGAATGGGAGAGGAGCTCACCGATGAATATGTAATGAAAAACATTGAAGAAACAGTTCTTTTCCAAACAAGAGAAACAGGTATGGGGTACAAGGAAAAAAGACGAATTATTGAAAGAGTCTTTCATGCTACCAGAACAGACCTGGATATATTAGAGCCATTCATCAAGGATAAGACAATAACGGAGATCATGGTGAACGGGCCAAAGAAGATTTTTATCGAAAAGGATGGCAGAATTATAAAATCGGAGGAAAGATTTATTGATGAAGAAGAACTAGAGGAAGTCATTCGAAGGATAGCAGGCAAAGTGAGAAGAGAAATCAATGAATTAAATCCCATAGTCGATGCTAGGCTATCCGATGGTTCAAGAGCCAATGCTATTCTGAAAAATGTCGCCCTCAATGGGCCTATGCTAACCATCCGAAAATTCTTATTCAAAGAAATTAGTATGGATGACCTGATCCGATTAAATACAATCAATCAAGAGGCAGCAGATTTCTTAAAGCAAATGGTACAAGCTAAATACAATATTTTTATATCCGGTGGAACCAGCTCGGGTAAAACGACTTTCTTAAATGCCCTTGCACATTATATTGGGAGAGATGAAAGAATTATCACCATTGAAGACTCAGCGGAGTTAAATATTCACGACATCGATAATCTCATCACCATGGAGGCCAGAAATGCAAATCTGCAGGGAAAGGGAGAAATAACCATGCAAGAGCTTATTAAAACCTCCTTAAGGATGAGACCCGATAGGATTATTGTGGGGGAGGTTCGAGGAAAGGAAGCCATTGATATGCTACAGGCCATGAATACAGGACACGATGGATCCATGTGCACCGGTCATGCAAACTCTTCCGAAGGGATGATCAGCAGGTTAGAAACAATGGTTCTCATGGGGCTTGATATTCCCCTGGATGCTATCCGAAAACAGATTCTTTCAGCTATTGATATCATCGTGCACCTGGGGAGATTAAAAGATAAAAGCCGAAGAGTTCTGGAAATAGTAGAACTGGACACCATGAAAGATGGTCAGATCCAGCTCAACCGACTATTTCAATTTAAGAAAGTCGTTAAAGAGAACAGTTTTGAAGAATGGGGCCTCATGCCTACCAAGCATCAGTTAAAGCGAAAGGAAAAGCTGGATATGGTGAAATTTCATGATGAAAACACAAGATAAAACACCTCGTGAGGGAAATGGTCTTCCGGAAAACTATGATGATTATAAATGGCCGGAAAAAGAAAAGAGGAAATGTATTCTATTTTTGTTCTCAATCCTCTTTGTAGGATCCTATATCTTTTATGGCAATATCCTCATTTCCATCATGATAGGAAGTCTATCCCTAAAGGGCTATATCCTCTTTCAGGATGTTTATATTAAAAAAAGAAGAGCCCTTTTGGTGGAGGAATTTAAGGATGCACTTTACATAATTTCTTCTTCTATCAACGGCGGAAATACAATGCTACAGGCCATGAAGGACTCTTGTCAGGGATTGCAATTGATTTATCCGGAGCACTCCTATATTGCCAAAGAATTCAATTTCATCCTAAAAAGAGTTGAAGAAGCAGGAGAGAGCATGGACATTGCATTTTCTGAGTTTGCAAAAAGATCCGGGGTAGAAGACATTATCGATTTTGTTGAAATTTATAACCTGACCCAAAGGATGGGTGGGGATCTAAGCAGTATGATTGAGAAAACATGGAATATAATCATAGAAAAAATTAATATAAAGAAGGAAATTGATGTGCTGGTGTCTCAAAAAAAATACGAAGGCCTTATTTTAGTAGCGATGCCCTTCATCATTATTCTTTTCATTACCTTTGTTTCACCCGGATATTTTGAAAAAATGTACACAACAGTAACAGGGAGAATAGGCATGACTATAGGATTATTGGTGATTGGAATAGCCTATAAGTGGAGCGAGAAAATCATGCAAATTCACATATAAGGAAGGAAGAAGAAGTGAAGAATTTATTTTATTTTAGAACGGTATTCTATCAGCACGTAGATTCTATGGCCGCGCTTTTGTTAAAGCATCTTCCACAATCCTTTTTCGGATCCGAAAAGGTGCTTAGAGAAAAGATGAATAAGCTCTATGGAGAAGAGAGCTATAGTGAGCAAATTCATTTAAGCAAAAAGAAATTGGCGGCAAAGTTCTATATCCTACTTTTAATCTTTTTATTCTTCTTGACAACCCTTACTCTTTATCATGCTTTGGCCAGGCAGGAAATCCATGCCATCATAAGACCTCAACCTGCAGAGGGCAAGGAACTCCATACATTCCGCCTGGAAATAAAAGAAGGCGATATGACTTATGCGCAAGATCTCAGCATCCATGTGAGTGAGCGTGAGAGAACCAATGAGGAAATCCATGCCTTATTGAAGCTTACTGAAGGGAAAATTAAAGAAGCTATTTTAAATCAAAATGAAGATCTGAATCACATTTATAGCGACCTCAATCTTTACACTGTAGATGAGGAAACGGGAGTCAACCTAAAATGGAAATCCCTTAGAAAAGATTTAATCAACAATCAAGGACAAGTCTATTCTACATTTTTGGAGCAGGAGGAGGCTGCTACCTTGGAGTTTGAATTAAGTATGGGAAAAAGCAAGCAAAAGGGTTCACTCAATCTGAAAGTTGTTCCATTTATGGAATATGCCAGCCTAAAGGAAATCATGAGCAGAAAGTTAAATCTCTTTTTAACGGATATTTCCCAGGATAAAAGGGCAAGTTCCATTAAGCTTCCAGAAGCCTTTGGATCCATCAAGGTACGATGGTACAAAAAGGGAGATGATTTCAGGGGTTTACTGATTGTTTTCTTTGTAATCGGTTTACTTTTGTTGCATTACACAAAATATTCTTCTTTAAACAAAAGAATAAAGAAAAACAAAGAAGAGATTGAAAAGGAATATCCTCATTTTATAAGCAAGCTGGTACTTTTGTTGAGCACAGGACTTATCTTTCAAAGTGCCATAGAAAAGATTGTGTTCGATTACAAAGCTCAATCCAGTCAAAAAAAGTACTTTTATAATCAACTGTCAATCATGATGCACAATGTGGAGGAAAGCAAGGCTTATTTAATGGATGAATTAAATGATTTTTCAAAACGATGCGGTGTAAAAGAGCTGATGCGGTTTGCAGTGATTATCAAAGAAAACTTGATGTCCGGGGATTTGTTGTCGGAAAAACTGGGCAAAGAAGCAGAGGAAGTATGGAAAAACAGAAAAAGAAAAGCAGAGGAGCTAGGAAAACTGGCAGAAACAAAACTTGTTTTTCCAATGGTTTTGTTACTCCTTGTCTTGATTATGATTGTCATGATGCCGGCTTTTTTAGAAATGAAATAGGAGGGATTAAAGAAAATGAAATGGATAAAAAAAATCGCAAGAGATGAAAAGGGCATGGAACTAGTGCAAGTGGCTATCTTAGTGGCTATCGCAATAGGGGTTGGACTATTCTTTAAAACCCAAATCAGTGAATTCGTACATGATATTTTTGAAGGCTTGGTGGGATCCAATTTTTCAGATGTTTAGTCCAAATGCAGTTTATCAAAAAAGAGACAACCGGAAAATAAAAAATCAAGAGGGCTTCCTCTTAGTAGAAGCAGCAATCCTTTGGCCTTTGATGATGCTCGTCTTGTTTTTTATCATTTACCTAACCTTTGCCTTATACAATCAAGCTACCTCTTTGGCAGTAATCAATTTTGCCACAGAAAATTTTGATTGCCTTGCAGGAGAGGAAGTTTTTAAGGAAGAGGAAAGTCACATACCTTGGGTGGATGGATTGATAGAGGATTATCGTAATCGGTTTTTATTGCCCGATTACCCTATAGAAATTGACATGGGAAATGCTTTCTTTGATGAAAAAATCACTATCATACAGCATGAGAAACACCCCCTTGTTTTATTAAACAAGATTGGATTAAGGCATCAGTATAAAAGCACAAGTGCAGAAGGATACATTCTGAGGGAGGCTGACTTTATCAACAAATCGGATGTTTTTAAGGAGAGTATATGAAATGAAAGATTCAAAAGGCTTTATTTCAATTTTTTTAGTCATCATACTCTCAAGCTTTGTCGTCTTAACCAGCCTTATTGTTGAAGGAGCTCATACCCATACTGCGGTTATCCAGGGAGAAAGGGCGACAAGCCTAGCCATGCGATCTATTTTAGCAGAGTACAACGTGAATCTAAAAAAAGAATATGGCTTGTTTGCAATAGAGGATCATGCAGAGGATAATTCGGAGCTAGATAATAAAGCGAAAAGCTATATTGACCGAATGCTCCAATCGGCCGACTCTACTTTAGGTAAGCATAACAAACTTTATCAATTTTCAGTTGAAAAGGTTACAACGGATTTACAGGATTACTCTCTTCTCAATCAAGCCATCTATAAAGAGCAAATACTTGAAGCAATGAAATACAGTCTCCTTGAAACAGAAATAGAAAAATTGGATGAGATAACAGGTGTCTTGGAAGATATTTCTTCTATACTGAAGATTGTCAATCAATTCCAGGACCTGGTTGTACTTATTCGAGAGATTGAAAATCAAATTAATAATTTGCAGAAGTATTGTGAAGGTTGGTACATCGATTCATCGGGTAGAAAGCAAAGCTATTTAGAAGGCATCAAGAGTTTCCTTCTGGGAACAAATGAGTTTAGGAAGCTCAATGAACGGTATTTAGAGGACACATTCAACTTCATTCGTTATGAATGTGTCTTGAATATCCTAGACAATATCAAGAGTCAACTTGTCCTTGAATGGCATGAGGGAAATATCAGTGAGGATTTTTATAGCTTGCAAATACGTGACATCCATAAAAGGATAAAAGATTATTCTGAGCAAGGAGAAAAAATCCATATAGGAGAATATGTGGAATTTTTTGAAAGCCGCATTGATTCATGTGATAAGGCCCTTAAGGCCATAAAAGAGATGAAAGGATTGGTTCATAGGATAGCGAGTGTTTTGGACAGCATCCATTCCTTGATTGAGGAAATGGGAGAGGCCACAAGTTTAATGCGAGAAGAAATAAATGAAGCAATAAGCGGATTTATCAAGGTATTACAAGCATGCTCAGATGAAAAATTAACCCAATTGGAACACATTATTGGGGAAAACAAAGGAGCTCTTGAAGATGTCAGGAAAGAGATGATGGAAGAAAAAGATTGGATACACTTAATTCGGTGGAGCAAGCAATATCAGGTTCCAATTCTAACGGAGAGTATGAACTTGGACCGTATTTTACAAGAGGTTGATGAAAAAATAAAGAATGATGGTGCATATGCACTCAAAATAGAGCAATACACTGAAAAAATAAAAAACCTGACAGAGAAGTACAATACGGATTTTATCATCGATTTTTTGAAAATGATTTATGGAGAAGAAGTTCAAGAAAACCATGAGGATTCCTTTCCAATCAACAATCTCCAAGAAGAGAATGAAAAGAAAGAAAAAAGTTTAATGTCCGATAAGGGCAAAAGGGTCTTGAGAAACAGTCTCATTATTCAAGGCCTGCCATCGCAAGCCTTAGAAAAAGATATTTTCCAGGTAATTCAGAGGTTGATGAACATGAAGAATATACGGGGGAGAGATATCAGGGACGAGCTTGTGATTAATGCTTATATCCTCAAGCATTTCAATCATGCTTTGAGTCAACATCAAAAAGAAAGGGAAGAGGAAGTGGAAAATTTTTTTCAGAATGAAGTAGAGTATATTTTGTATGGATCTTTTGATGATCAAAGAAATGCCCAACATTTCCTAAAAGATTTACTTCTCCTAAGAAGTGCTTTGAATCTTATCCATATTTACAGCGATCATGAAAAAAAAGAGCAAACATTAAAAGCAGCTCTTGCTATGACAAAAGGGGTAGGAGCTGCCGTTGCACAATTTGCAATTGCCAGTGCCTGGAGCTATGCTGAAGCGTTAATCGATGCAGAAGATATTCAAAACGGGAAAAAGAGTCCTTTCCTAAAAAATCGGGACAACTGGAATTTGGAATTTGAGAATATTTTTAAAGGGATATTCCAGCCGGATAGACATCCTAAAGAGAAGATAAAGGATGAGGAAAGTCTATTACAAGATGTGAACATGATGGATTACAAGGATTATCTCATGCTGTTTTTATTACCACATCAGCAGGAAGTGGCTTTGTATAGGGCCTTAGATGTGACACAAATCAATATAAAAACAAAGTACGACAAGACATTTGATGTTCGAGACTACTATACGGGATGTAAAGTGAAAATTGATTTTACAGTCAAGCCTCTTTTTCTGAATGCAACCTGGATGTTTGAAGATATAAAAAACAGAGGTATCGACAAGAAGCATTTTTTCGTAAAACAAGCTCATGATTATTATTAGTCCAAATAGCTTTTGAGGTGATGACCGTGCAATATTTTAAAAGGGATTCGGAAAAGGGAAGCCTTATTGTGGAGGCGGCAATATTTATTCCACTCTTTATCCTTGCTATTCTAACGATTGCTTTTACCATGAAAGTCTTTGCCACCTATGAGTACAACCAACATAGGCTTTCTGAAGAAATGTCTTTTATTGCTGCAAAGGCTTATACTGTGAACCATAGCACCAGAATTTATGGGATGGGTGAAAGCCTAACCATAAGAAGCTATAGGTATCTTTTTAGTGAGAAAGAGAATGAAAAGCAGCAAGAAAACAGCATTCCGTCCAATGATTTAATCGAAGTAGTGGCTTCCTTTTCTGTTGCTAATCCTTTTGCCTTACGCATGATTCCAGACTATAACTTTATACAAAGGATCACCCTGCGAGCCTGGACAGGTCATGAGAAAGAGGCCAATCCAGCGACTTTTCAGGAAATGATGGAAGACTCAGACCATGTTTATATCTTTCCAAAGTTCGGGACCAAATACCACAAGTCAGATTGCAGGTTAATCGCTAATAGCCCTGTTCAGGAATTCTTGTCTCATAGCCACTGGAAAAGTTTCGAGCCATGTAGGCTTTGCAATGCTGCTAATCTTTCTATAGGATCTTATATCTATTTGTTTAATGATAAGATCTTTCATTCTAGGGAGTGCTTTTTAGTGGATAAAAAAATTGAGGTGATTTCCTTAGAGGATGCATTGGACAGAGGCTATAATCCTTGCCAGATTTGTTATGGAATAAGGTCTATAGAGAGGTGAAAAAATTGGAAAAACAAAAAACAGAAGGTATTTATCTTAAAGGAATAGGGAATCAAGAAAAATATGCTATTGAAAAAGAAAAAAAGAATAGCATCGGCAGAAATATGAAGGAGAGCAGTATTTATATCGAAGACATGCTTATAAGCAGGAAACATGCAGAAATAGTCTTTGAAGAGAATCATTTCTATGTCATAGATTTAAACTCACAAAATGGCACCTATATTAATAAGACGAAAGCCCTACCTTTTAAAAAATATCCCCTCCGGCATTATGATTTGATTACCTTTGCTCAAAAGCAATACCGCTTTAGTAGTGAGGAAGCAATCCGAATAGATCATTCACCGGCCATAGAGCTTGCATGGATGCAAGTTGCCCAAAAAAATAAAATTTGTATCCATATAGAAAAATCAGCGGAATTATTAGAATATCAATTTCAGATTTTAGATGAGAATAAGCATGTCCATATATTGGATTTTGAAAGGGTATCCGACCATTCTTTTGAGAGACTTTATGTTGATATCACGGATTTGGAGTCCTTACACAAAATAGTGAATAAAAGGCGTCTTGTAGCAGATGAATTAGCAGATATTCTTCTTAAGTTAGTGAAGGTTCTAGAGGATACAGAAAGGATGTTACTCCATAAAAATTCTTTCATCTTATCTCTTCACACCATTTTCCTTTCTAAAAAGGGTGAGATTAAATTGTTGTATGTTCCTATTCATCACAAGATAAGCTATGAAGAAAGCTTTAAAAAACTAATAGCTCAACTTATGGATGAGGTTGTTCAATACGATGAGGCCTTGCGGGAGGAAATAATGGATGTTCTTCAGATGGAGAATGTTCAAATACCTGATATCATGGAAAAGATTATTTGGAATGAGAGGAACAAGAGAGTGGTTTCCGCAGAGACCCCTCATCGAAAGGTTTTATCTTCATCCCCTCAGGGTTTTTTCTTGTCAAAAAAACAAGCTATTAAACATTCTTTTCTGAAGGTTCGACGCCTAATAATGACAAAATAATTATAAGTAATAACGTATAATCAACATAATCTATTTCAAAAATGAATATGATTTATTAAATATTTCAAAAAAGGAGGATTATAGAAAATTCTTACTGCAGCATAGCAGACACTTGCCTGCGTAGGAGCTCCAAGGGAGCGTTGCATCAGTTACGCACCTAACCACATTTGCGAAGGAATGTTGGTAGGTGCTATACAGGAATTCACCAAGTTTACTTGGATTGAATTTTTCAGTTCGC